>DATMKB010000348.1:0-11763 GCA_035553635.1 Mycobacteriales bacterium | reverse complement strand
CGTCGATGCTCGTCAGCTTCTTCCTCAACGGCCTGGTCTCGGTCGTCGGCGTCATCGGCGGCTACTTCTTCAACGTGGTGCTGCAGGGCGGAACCCCCGGCGCCTACCTGGCGTCCTTCACGGCTCTCGCCCAGCTGCCCGACCTCTACGTCAGCCAGCTGAAGGCGCTGATCTTCGGGCTGATCGCGGCCCTCGTGGCGTCCTACAAGGCGCTGACGGCCAAGGGCGGCCCCAAGGGCGTGGGCGACGCCGTGAACCAGAGCGTCGTCATCACCTTCATGCTCCTGTTCCTGACTAACTTCATCATCACGGCGATCTACTTCCAGGTCGTCCCGCAGAAGGGCGGCTGACGTGGCGGTCGGCACCCAGCTCCCGCCCCGGCTCCAGGGGCCGGTGCGCGTCGTCCGCAAGGCCGTCGACAAGCCCGTCTCCTGGCTCGACGACCTGGGCGCGCAGCTGTCGTTCTACGCCCGCTCGATCGGGTGGACCTACCGCGTCCTGCTCCGCTACAAGAAGGAGGTCGTCCGCCTGCTGGCCGAGGTCAGCCTCGGCAGCGGCGCTCTGGCCCTGGTCGGCGGCACCGTCGGCGTCATCGCGTTCCTGACGTTCTTCACCGGCACGAACGTCGGCCTGCAGGGGTACGCGGCGCTCAACCAGCTCGGCATCGCCAACTTCACCGCGTTCATCTCCGCGTACTTCAACACCCGTGAGATCGCCCCGCTGGTCGCCGGGCTGGCCCTGTCAGCCACGGTCGGCGCAGGCTTCACCGCGCAGCTCGGCGCCATGCGCGTGTCCGAGGAGGTCGACGCCCTCGAGGTCATGGGCGTCCCGTCGCTGCCCTTCCTCGTCACCACGCGCATGATCGCCGGCTTCGTCGCGGTCATCCCGCTCTACGTCATCGGCCTGCTGTCGTCGTACTTCGCCGCCCGCCTCATCACCACCGGCTTCTACGGCCAGTCGACCGGCACCTACGACCAGTACTTCAACCAGTACCTGCCACCAGGGGACGTCCTCTGGTCGTTCTTCAAGGTGCTGGTCTTCGCGGTGATCATCATCCTGATCCACTGCTACTACGGCTACTACGCCAGCGGCGGCCCCGCGGGCGTGGGCGTCGCGGTGGGCCGCGCCGTGCGGCTGGCCATCGTGGCCATCAACGTCGTCGACTTCTTCCTGTCGCTGGCGATCTGGGGCGCGACGACGACGGTGAGGATCGCCGGCTGATGTCCGCCAACCGACCCACCGGCGGCGCGGCGCTGGTGCGCACGCGCCTCGCCGGCGTGGCCTTCCTCGCGGTCCTCGCCGGCCTCATCGGGCTGTCGATCGCCTTCTACAACAAGGTGTTCACGCCGGTCGTCGAGGTCGTGCTCGAGGCCGACCGGCTCGGCAACCAGCTCACGCCGCCCGCCGACGTCAAGGTCAACGGCGTCATCGTCGGCGAGGCCCGCGAGGTGGAGGCGACGCCGGAGGGCGCCCGCATCACGCTGGCGCTGGAGCCGGAGGCCGCCGACCGCATCCCCACGAACGTCCAGGCGCGCCTGCTGCCCAAGACGCTCTTCGGCGAGAAGTACGTCGAGCTCGTGCTGCCGGAGGACCCGGCGGGCCAGACCCTGGCCGCGGGCGACGTCATCCCGCAGGACCGGTCGGAGACCGCGCGGGAGTTCGGCACGGCGCTCGACAACCTCCTGCCGCTGCTCGACACCCTCGAGCCGCAGGCCCTCAGCACCACGCTCAACAACGTCTCGGAGGCCCTGCGCGGCCGCGGCGACCGGCTGGGCAGCAACCTCGTCCTGGCCCGCGACTTCTTCGCCGAGTTCAACCCCGAGCTGCCCCGCCTGCAGCGCAACCTGTCCGGCACGGCCGACTTCGCCGACACGCTGACGGCGGCCACCCCCGACATCCTCGCGCTGCTCGAGGACCTCTCGGTCGTCAACACCAACCTGGTGCGCGACGAGGCCGCGCTCGACCGCTTCCTGCGCGCGTCGACCGGGGTCAGCCAGACGCTGGAGGAGTTCGTGCGGGAGAACGAGCAGCGCTTCGTCGCCCTGGCGCGCGAGGGCCGGGCGCCGCTCGAGCTGTTCGAGACCTACGCGCCGTCCTACCCCTGCCTCGCCCAGGGCCTGGCCGAGTCCGACCTGTTCATCGGCGACTCCTTCGGGCGCCTGCAGCCGGGCCTGCACATCACGCTGGAGTTCACCTCCGACCAGGGCGGCTACCAGCCGCTCGAGGACGAGCCGGCGTACCTGCACGACCGCGGGCCCGACTGCTTCGGCCTGCCGCGTCCGCCGGTGCCCGACCCGGGCTTCGACTTCCGCGACGGCGCCCAGCGCGCCGGCGAGGAGCCCGCGGGCCCGCAGCAGACCTACCCCGACCAGCGCACCGGCGCGCCGACGTCGTCCACCGCCGCGTTCGCGCCGGCCGCCTTCTCCGACGGCGAGCGGTCGCGCACCGTCGTCAACGCCGTCGTGGCCCCCGTCCTCGGCGTCGGGCCCGACCGGGTCCCCGACGTCGCCCACCTGCTGTTCGGCCCCGTCGCCCGCGGCACCGTCGTCGGGCTGTCCGACGGGACCTCCGGGAGGAGCGCCTCGTGAAGACCTCCGCCGCCCTGGTCAAGCTGATCGTCTTCATGGTGGTGACGTCGTTCCTGACGTTCACGCTCGCCGCGACGATCGGCAACCTGTCCTTCGGCGGGAAGACCAAGTACGCCGCGACCTTCAGCGACGTCACGGGCCTGCTGCCCGGCAACGACGTCCGCATCGCCGGCGTCGCCGTCGGCTCGGTCGACAGCATCGAGCTGCAGGGCACCAACCTGGCCCGCGTCGAGTTCTCGCTCGAGGACGGCCGGTCGATCCCCGAGAGCACGATCGTGCGGCTCCGCTACCGCAACCTCGTCGGCGAGCGCTACCTGGCGCTCACCGAGGGGCAGGGGTCGGCGCAGCCGCTGCGCGCCGGGGCCACCATCCCGCTGTCGCAGACGCGCAACGCCCTCGACCTCACGGTGCTGTTCAACGGCTTCCGCCCGCTCTTCCAGGCGCTCGAGCCGCAGACGGTCAACCAGGTGGCCTTCGAGATCGTGCAGACCCTGCAGGGCGAGGGCGGCACCATCGAGAGCCTCACCGCCCGCACCGCCTCGCTCACCAACACCCTCGCCGACCGCGACGAGGTCATCGGCCGCGTCATCGAGAACCTCTCGCTGGTCCTCGCGACGGTCGACGACCGCGGCGGCGAGCTCGGCGAGCTCATCGTCAACCTGCGCGGGCTCGCGGCGGGCTTCGCCGAGGACCGGCAGGCGATCGGCGAGTCCCTCGACGGCATCAGCGACCTGACGACGGCGACCGCGCAGCTGCTCGCCGACGTCCGCGAGCCGCTGGCCGCCGACATCGCCGAGCTCGGCACGTTGGCCCGCACGCTCAACGAGAACCGCGACACCGTCGACGGCGTCCTCGAGAGGCTGCCCGGCAAGCTCGACCGCATCATCGGCACCGCGACCTACGGCTCGTGGTTCAACTTCTACCTCTGCGGGTCCAAGGGGACGCTCTCGATCGGCGACACCCCCATCCCCGGGCTCGAGGACTACGAGCTGGTCAACCCCGCCGGCCGGTGCCGCTTCGGCGTCGGCGAGGCGCCCGACGGGAGCGATGCCCCGTGATCCCCTTCCGCGAGCGCAACAAGACGGTCATCGGTGCGGTCGGGATCGTGACGATCGCCGCGATGCTCGCCGGCGCGTTCAGCCTCGACGCCCTCGTGGGCGGCGACGAGTACCGGGCGGAGTTCAGCGAGGCCGCCGGCCTGCGGCCGAACGACGAGGTCCGCGTCGCCGGCGTCAAGGTCGGCAAGGTCCTCGACGTCGGGCTCGACGGGCCGAAGGTCGTCGTCGACTTCCGCGTCAAGGACGCCCGGCTCGGCCAGCAGACGCGGGCCGACATCCGCATCAAGACGCTCCTCGGCCGCAAGTTCCTCATGCTCACCCCCGAGGGCGACGGCGAGCTCGACCCCGGCGCGACCATCCCGCTGTCGCGCACCACGGCGCCGTTCGACATCACCGACGCCTTCCGCGACCTCGCCACCACCACCGACCAGATCGACACCGAGCAGCTCGCGCAGAGCTTCACGGTGCTGGCCGACGCGTTCCGCGAGACGCCCGACGAGGTGCGCGCCTCGCTCGAGGGGCTGTCCCGGCTGTCGGGCACCATCGCCTCGCGCGACGCGCAGCTGCGCGAGCTGCTCGACCGGTCCCGCGGCGTGACGCAGGTGCTCGCCGAGCGCGACGAGGACCTCACCGCGTTCATGCGCGACGCCAGCCTGGTGCTCCGCGAGCTGGAGGCCCGCCGGGAGGCGATCAGCCGCCTGCTCGACACCACCACCGTGCTGTCCGAGCAGCTCATCGCCCTCGTCCGGGAGAACCGGGCGCAGCTCGAGCCGACGCTGCGCGAGCTCGAGGGCGTCGTGGCGCTGCTGCGCGAGAACCAGGCGAACCTGTCCGCGAGCATCGAGCGCTTCGCGCCGTTCGTGCGCGTCTTCGCCAACAACCTCGGCAACGGCCGCTGGTTCGACACCATCGTCAGCAACCTCACGGCGCCGAACCTGCAGCCCGGCTGCTACGGCGAGGGCCGGCAGGTCGAGCTGCTGCCCAACTGCCCGGGCGAGCAGGTCAACCAGCCGCAGGACCCGCGCGAGAACGAGAGGAGCGCAGGGTGACCCGCCGCGTGCTCGGCCTGCTGGCCGCCCTGGCCGTCGTCGCCGCCACCGCCGGCTGCGGCGCCTTCGGCAGCGACTCCAAGACGCTGACCGCGTACTTCGAGCGCACCGTCGGCCTCTACGTCGAGAGCGACGTCCGCATCCTCGGCGTCCGGGTCGGAGAGGTCACCGCCATCGAGCCCGAGGGCGACCGCGTCCGGGTCGACATGGTCTACGACGCGGAGTACGAGCTGCCGGCCGACGCCCGGGCCGTCGTCGTCGCCCCGTCGATCGTCAGCGACCGCTACGTGCAGATCACCCCCGCCTACGACGGCGGCGCGGTGCTCGCGAGCGGCAGCACCATCGACCTCGACCGCACCGAGGTGCCGCTCGAGCTCGACGAGATCTACTCCTCGCTCGACGAGCTCAACCGGGCGCTCGGCCCGGAGGGCGCGAACAAGGACGGCGCCCTGGCCGACCTGCTCGCGGTCAGCGCCCAGAACCTCGAGGGCAACGGCGAGCTGCTCGGCTCGACGCTCGAGGACTTCTCGCAGGCGATCGAGACGCTCGCCGACCAGCGCGACGACCTGTTCGGCACCATCGCGAACCTGCAGGACTTCACGACGACGATCGCCCGCAGCGACGACACCGTGCGGGCCTTCAACCGCGACCTCGCCGTCGTCGCCGACCAGCTGGCCGGCGAGCGCGACGACCTCGCCCGCGCCGTCCGGCAGCTCGGCATCGCGCTCGGCGACGTCGCCGTGTTCGTCCGCGAGAACCGCGACAGCCTGACCACCAACGTCGAGGGCCTGGCCGAGGTGACCCGGGTGCTCGTCGACCAGCAGGTGGCGCTGGAGGAGTTCCTCGACACCGCGCCCGGCGCCCTGTCGAACCTGCAGCTGGCCTACAACCCGGGGTCGGGAACGCTCGACACCCGCGACAACGGCCCGGCCCAGATCGAGGGCATGCCGCTGCTGGTGCTGTGCCCGCTGCTCGCGGAGGGCACGACGTCGCTGGAGCCGCTGCTCACCGCCCTGCCGGTCGACCTGCAGGGCCCGGCGCGCGACCTCGGCCAGCGCTGCCGCGACATGACCTCCGGCACCGGCGCCGCCGCCCCGTCCGGCGCTCCGGCGCCGCCCACGGCGCTGCCCGTGCCGGGCGCCACGGCCACCGCCCCGGCGGTGCCCGTGCCCGTGGACCGCTCGCTCGCCGGACTCCTGGCAGGTGCCCGATGACCCCCTCCCCGTCCGTGTCCTCGCTCCTGTCCGTGCGCCGGCCCGTCCGCACGGCCGTCTCCGCCGTCGCGGCCACCGCGCTGCTCGCCGGCTGCGGCTTCGAGGGCGCGCGCAGCATCCCCCTGCCGGGCGGCGAGGGGACCGGCGGCGACGCCTACCAGGTCACCGTGGAGTTCGAGGACGTCCTCGACCTCGTGCCGCAGTCGGCCGTCAAGGTCGACGACGTCACGGTCGGCAGCGTCCGCTCCATCGAGCTCGACGGCTACACCGCCCGCGTCGTCGCGAGCATCAACGCGGGCGTGGAGCTGCCGGCCAACAGCACTGCGAGCCTGCGGCAGACCTCCCTGCTCGGCGAGAAGTTCGTGAGCTTCGACCGGCCGCCGCCGGAGCAGGCGCAGGGCCGGCTGCGCGGCGGCGAGACCATCGGCCTGGACCGCACGCAGCGCAGCGCCGAGGTCGAGGAGGTGCTCGGCGCGCTCTCGCTCGTGCTCAACGGCGGCAGCCTCGAGCAGCTGCAGGTCATCAACACCGAGCTCATCGCCGCCCTCGAGGGGCGCGAGGACGACGTCCGCGAGCTGCTGCAGCAGCTCGACGTCTTCGTCGGCGGCCTGGACGACCAGAAGCAGGACATCGTCCGGGTGCTCGACAGCCTCGACCGGCTCACCGCGCGGCTCGTGGGGGAGCGGCAGACCATCGCCACGGCCCTCGAGGACATCCCGCCGGGCGTGCAGGTGCTCACCGAGCAGCGGGAGCAGATCACCCAGGTGCTCACGGCGCTCGACGAGCTCGGCGACGTCGCGGTCCGCACCATCGAGGCCTCGCGGCAGAACACCCGGGCGAGCCTCGAGGCGCTCCGGCCGATCCTCGCCCAGCTCAACGCGGCGGGGGAGGACTTCCCGAACTCGCTCGAGCTGCTCACCACCTACCCGTTCCCGCGGACGATCGACCAGGGCATCAAGGGGGACTACGCCAACCTGTTCGTGACGCTCGACCTCGACCTGCAGCAGATCCTCGAGGCCGAGACCGGCACCGGCCGCTTCGAGGGCGACGCGCAGCAGCAGTCCGCCCCCGCCGCCGCGCCCGCGGTGCCGGCGCCCGCCGCTCCGGAGGTGCCCGCCGTGCCGCCGCTCCCCGTGCCCGTCCCGCTGCAGGACGGCCTGGTGCAGGCGCCGTCGTCCGGCGGCCTGTCCGGCCTGCTCGACCGGCTCCGGCCCAGCGGCGCCGCCGCCCGCGGCGGCAGCGGGCTGCTCGGCCTGCTCGTGGGAGGCCTGCAGTGATCACCCGCCAGACGTGGCTGCAGCTGATCGCCTTCGCGGTCATCTCGGTCGTCGGCGTCACCTACACCGGGCTGACCTACGCCGGCCTCGACCGCTTCTTCGTCGACACCGGCTACCTCGTGTCCGCCGACTTCGAGGACTCCGGCGGCATCTTCGAGGCCGCCGAGGTCACCTACCGCGGCGTCCCGGTCGGCACGGTCGAGGACATGTCGCTCATCGACGACGGCGTGCGCGTCACCATGCGCCTGCGCCCCGGCACCGAGGTGCCCGCCGACGCGCGGGCCCTGGTCGCGAACCGGTCCGCGGTCGGCGAGCAGTACGTCGACCTGCTGCCGCAGGAGCAGGGCGCGCCGTTCCTCGAGGACGGCGACGTCATCCCCAAGGACCGCACCGACATCCCGATCTCGCCGGCCGAGCTCATCGTCGGCCTCGACGACTTCGTCTCGAGCATCGACACCCGCGACCTCGCGGTCACGCTCGACGAGCTGGGCCAGGCGTTCGACGGCGCCGGCGGCAGCCTGCAGCGGCTCGTCGACAGCGGCGACCTGCTCACCCAGGCCGCGATCGACAACCTCGGCACGACCAAGCAGCTGCTCCGCGACGGCGAGGTCGCGCTCGACACCCAGCGCGACGTCGCCGGCCAGTTCCGCAGCTTCAACCGCGACCTGGCGCTGCTCGCCGACACGCTGCGCAGCAGCGACCCGGACTTCCGCCGGCTCTACGAGACCGGCACCCGCAGCGCGCAGGAGGTCACGGCGCTCGTCGAGGCCAACCGCGCGGCCCTGCCGGTGCTGTTCGACAACCTCATCACCTTCGCGCAGGTGCAGAACGTCCGGCTGCCCGCGCTGCGGGCGATCCTCGTGACCTACCCGAACGTCGTCGCCGGCGGCTTCACCGTCGTCCCGGGCGACGGCACATCGCACTTCGGCCTGGTCACCGAGCAGGACCCGCCGGTGTGCGAGGAGGGCTACGAGTCCACCCGCCGCCGCGACCCGTCCGACACCTCCATCTCGCCCAACCTCCAGGCGTACTGCGCCCGCGAGTCGCCGGACCCGGTCAACGTCCGCGGCGCGCGCAACGTCCCGCGACCGAACTTCCTGCCCCCCTTCCCCGAGGACCGTCAGCGGGCGGCCTCCTCCTCGACGTCCGGTGCCCCCGTCCGGACGTTCGACGAGGTCGCGCTCGCCGACTACGACCCGATCAGCGGACGCGTCATCACGCTGGACGGTCAGCGCTTCACCCTCGGCAGCACCGCCGGTGCCGCGAGCCGCTTCGGCAGCGACTCCTGGCGCTGGCTGCTGCTGAACCCGCTCTCGCAGTGACGCGCCCGGAGGACGCGCAGCAGGGGGACAGCGGGGAGCAGGCGGCGGACCGGACGGACCCGGTCCTGCCGCCCGCGGAGGCAGCTGCCCGCGGGGACGCTCCGGCCACGGGCGGACCCGCCGGGGACGTCCCGGCCGGGGACGCACCGGTGGCGGACGCACCGACCGGCGGTGTGCCGGCGGAGCCGCCGCTCGAGGCGCCGCCCGCGCCGCACGCCCCGGTCGTCGAGCGCACGGCCGCGGAGGGCGCCGCCCTCGCGGACGGGCCCGTCGCGCCGGGGGACCGCCCGGTCGAGGAGCCCGGCGGGAGCCTGCACCCGACACCGGCGGCGACGTCCGCCGACGAGGAGCCGGTCCCGGCGCAGGCCGCCCCGGTCGAGGAGCCCGGCGCGGTCGAGGAGCCCGGCGCGGCCGAGGAGCCGACCGCCGTGGTGACCTTCGCCGACGAGGAGCCGGTCGCGGCGCAGGCCAGCCCGGTCGAGGAGCCCGGCCCGGTCGAGGAGCCCACCGCCGCGGTGACCTTCGCCGACGAGGAGCCGGTCGCGGCGCAGGCCGCCCCGGTCGAGGCTGCCGGCTCGGCTCAGGAGCCGGCAGCCGCGACGACGTTCGCCGACGAGGAGCCGGTACCGGCGGAGGACGACCCGGTCGACCGGCCCGCTGCTCAGCAGGACGTTTCCCCGGTCAGCTCCGACGAGCCGGCCCCGCCGGCCGACGGCCCCGTGGCGGGTGAGGACCCGACCCCCGCGCAGACGGTCGCTCTGGCGCCCACCACCGCCGACCTCGCGGTCCCGGCGGCGGCGCCGCTGGCCCCGGCCGTCCCGGTCGCGGACAGCACCGGCACGACCACGGACGCCGCCGGAGGCGGCACGCCGCCGGACGAGCCCGCCGGCGAGGCCGACCAGGCCGCCCCGGCCCGCCGCGGCGGCCTGGCCCGCGCCGCGCTCGCCGCGGCGCTCGTCCTGCTCGTCGCGGCCGCCGCGGTGCTCGGCTGGCAGGTCCGCGGCGCCGCCCTCGACCGGCAGGCCCGCGAGCAGGCGCTCACGGCCGCCCGGCAGTCGGCGCTGAACCTCACCTCCATCGACCGGGAGGACTTCGCCGGCGACGTCGCCCGCGTGCTCGACGGCGCGACGGGGGAGTTCCGCAGCGACTTCGCCGGCCGCGTCGACGAGCTCGAGCAGCTGCTCGAGGAGAACGAGGTCGCCGCGGAGGGCCGGGTGCTCGAGGCCGGCCTCGTGCGCGCCGACCGCACGAGCGCCACCGCCCTCGTCGTCGTGGACAGCACCGTCCGCAACCGCACCGTCCCCGAGGGCCGCGTGAACAGCTACCGCATGAAGATCGAGGTCGAGCGCGTCGGCGGGCAGTGGCGGACGTCGTCGCTGGAGTTCGTCGGATGACCGCGCCCCAGCCGTCCGAGGACCCCACGACCACCGCCGCGGCGGACGACGGGCCTGCCCCGCAGGAGGCGCCCGCCGCGCGGCGCCGCCGCGGGGCGGGGCTGGGCGGCCTGCTGCCGGTGCTGGCCCTCTCGCTGCTCACCGTGCTCGTGCTGCTCACCGGCTACCTCGCCTGGGAGCTGCGCCAGCAGGCCCTCACCGCCGACGCCCGCACCGAGGGCATCGCCGCCGCCCGCGACGCCGCGCGGGTCCTGTTCTCCTACGACCACGAGAGCCTCGACGAGGACTTCGCCGCCGGGCTCGCGCTCGCCGGCGGGGAGTTCCGCGAGGAGTACGAGCGCACCACCCGCGACGTCGTGCGCCCGGTCGCCGAGCAGTACGACGCCGTCGTCGAGGCGTCCGTGGTGGACGCGGCCGTGGTCTCCGCCGCGCCCGACCGCATCACCGCGCTGGTGTTCCTCAACCAGCAGACGACGAGCACCCGGGTCGAGGGCCCGAAGATCGACCAGAGCCGGGTCCGGATGGAGCTCGTGCGCGACGGCGACGACTGGCGCGTCGTCGAGGTGAGCGCGCTGTGACGGCGGGCAGGCCGGGAGCATGACCCGACCCGGACCCGCTGGCCGCGCCGCCGGCACGCCGGCCGGCCGCGCCGCCGGCAGCACCCCGTCGGCCGCCGGCCGCACGGCCGGGACGCCGGCGGCGGACCCCCCGACGGACCCGGCGGCGGACAGCCCGCCGGAGCCCGCGGCACCCGCCGACCCGGCCGCCCGCCCTGCCGCTCGCCCGGTCGCTCGACGTAGCGCGCCCTGGTGGCTCGTCGCCCTGGTCGGCGTCCTCGCGCTGGTGGGGCTGGTCGGCTCGGCCGTCCTGCTCGCCCGTCCCGACGACGCCGCCGTGCGCGTCAGCGCGGTCGAGGCCGCCGAGCGCTACACCGCGCTGCTCACCAGCTACGACGCCGCGACGCTCGAGGAGGACGTCGCCCGCGTGCGCGCGGTGTCCACGGACGCCTTCGCGCAGGAGTACGCCGAGACCATCGACGCCCTGCGCGACCAGATCACCGGCGGCGCGACGGTGTCGGTGGGCACCGTCGTCGGCGCGGGGCTCGAGCAGCTCGAGGGCGACCGGGCCACCGTGCTCGTCGCCGTCGACCAGTCGCTCACGAGCACCGGCCAGCCCGCCCGCACCGAGGCCAACCGGGTGCGGATGGCGCTCGAGCGCGTCGACGGCGCCTGGCGGATCGCCGAGGTCGAGCGGCTGTAGCCGTCCCCAGGACGGCCGGAGGTGCTTGACGGCCGGCGCCGGTGCCGTCATGGTGTCGCCAGACCTGCTGCGGGGAACACCGCCGGGTCGACAGCCGTGCGTGCTCCGGCTATGCTGCCTTGTTGCGCTGTCTTCCGTCAGATGACCGCCGGACCGGATGTCCGCCGCGGGTGGGCGGGAGACCTGTGCGCGAGCCGTCACGACCCCTCCGGCAGGAGCCCCGCCGCGCGAGCGCGGACCGGTGCCCTGCCCCCGGAAGGACCCTCTCTTGGCCGCAGTGCAGTCCCAGAGCTCGACCCGCGTCTCCTTCGCCAAGATCCGCGAGCCCCTCGAGGTCCCGAACCTCCTCCACCTGCAGACCACCAGCTTCGACTGGCTGATCGGCAGCGACGCCTGGCAGGCGCGCGTGCAGGAGGCGATCGACTCCGGCCGCGAGGACGTCCCCACGACGTCCGGCCTGGAGGAGATCTTCGAGGAGATCTCCCCGATCGAGGACTTCTCCGGCTCGATGTCGCTGAGCTTCCGCGACCACCGCTTCGAGCCCACCAAGTACTCCGTCGAGGAGTGCAAGGACAAGGACATGACGTACGCGGCTCCGCTG
>DATMKB010000347.1:0-3182 GCA_035553635.1 Mycobacteriales bacterium | reverse complement strand
GCGGGCGCTGCCCGGCGGCGGCGTCCGCCTGGAGGTGGTGGACGGGCACGCCGGCCGGGTGCCGGTCGTGCGGCAGCCCGACGCCGACGCCGAGGGCGGCCGGGGCCTGGTCATCGTCCAGGCGCTCGCCGCCCGCTGGGGCAGCGAGCGGCTGTCGGCGGGCAAGCGCGTGTGGTGCGAGCTCGCCGGCTGACCGCTACGCGGGCCGCGGCCCGGCGGCGCGGCGCGTCCGCACCGGGAGGTCGGCGAAGACGCGCTTGCCGTCCTCGTGCGTCTCGGTGCCCCAGCGGGTGCTGAGCTGCTCGACGATCGACAGCCCGCGGCCGCCGGTGTCGTCGAGCCGGGCGCTGCGCATGCGCGGCACGACGACGGAGCCGTCGCGGACGCTCAGGTGCAGGAGCCCGTCGCGCAGGTCCAGCGCGAGCGTGGCGGTGCCCCCGTCGTCGCCGACGTGGCTCAGGGCGTTGGTCACGAGCTCGCTCACCACGATCGTGGCGGCGTCGAGGAAGTGGTCGTCGAGCCACTGCGGACTACCTTCACGGGCGTGCCCCGTGACCTCGTGCACTGCGTCGACGAGCTGCTCGCCGCCGTCGCGCCACCGCTGCCGGAGCTCGCGGGCGCTCCAGGAGGAGGGGCTGAGCCAGGAGGCGATCGCCGCCCTGTTCGGCGTGACCCGGCAGCGCGTCGCCGCGCTGCTCGCGGGCGGCCGTCAGCCCTGAGGGCCGTCCCCGCGGCGCCGCAGCAGGCGCGCGCCCGGCAGGCCCGCCACGAGGCGGTGCAGGTCCTCGACGATGCCGAGCAGCTCGTGCAGCTCCGGGCCGACGGACTTCAGCTGCTGGACCACCGGCAGCACGTCCTCGTCGACGGCCGACAGCAGCTGCGGCAGCCGGTCGAGCAGCATCACGGCCGCGTCCACCTCGTGCGGCTCGAGCGTCTCCGAGAGGCGCTGCAGCACGGGGAGCAGGTGCTCGAGGGGCGCCCCGGCGTCGTCGAGCAGGCGCAGCGCCCGGGCGAGCGCGACGTCGGCGCCCTCGACCGTCCCCCCGGCCCGCACCACCGTGGCCTGCGCGCCCTCGACGACGCCGTCGACGCGGACGACTGCCCGCTCCGCTCCCGACACGACGCCGCCGACCCGCTCGACCGTGCGGGACGCCCCGCCGACCACCTCGTCGACCCGGGTGATCGAGCGCTCCGCCCCAGACACGACGCCGTCGACCCGCGCGACGGACCGCTCCGCGCCGGTCACGACGCCGTCGACCCGCGACACCGTCCGCTCGGCGCCCTCGACGACGTCGCGGGTGCGCACCAGCACCGCGTCGACGTCGCGCACCGCGGTGTCGGCGTCCTCGGTGAGCTGCTGCGTCCGCCGCACGAGCCCGTCGAGGTCCTCGACGAGCGGGCTGCACCCGTGCGACGAGCGCGTCGGCGTCGTCGGCGACGGCGTCGAGCCGCCCGAGCGACTCCTCGGCGCGGTCGAGCAGCGCCTCGACGCGCGCCACCACGTGCTCCAGCCGGGGCACGAGGGCGAGCAGCCCCGCGGCCGCCCGCGGCACGACGCCCGCAGCGTCGAGGAGGTCACCGGGGCCGGGGAGACGCACGGGGACACCCTGCACCATCCGACCCCGAGCGGGCAGGGTGAGGGCGTGCGCACCCTGTCGACCTCCGCCCTGACCGCCGCCCTGTCCGCGCTCCCGGCGCCCGGCCCCGAGGGCCCGCGCGTCGTCGTCGCCGGCAACCACGCCGTGCCGTGGGAGGCGCTGCGCACCGTCGACGAGGCGCTGCCGGCCTACCGCCTGTTCATGCTCAACGCCCCCACCGGCGTGCCGCAGCGCCAGGGAGTGGTGCTCGAGACGCCCTTCGTGGGCGCCGGGATGCGCGACGCGGCGCAGCTCGACTACGTGCCGGCGCGGCTGTCGCTCGTGCCGACGCTCTTCGGCACCACCCGCGTGCCCGACGTCGTCGTGCTGCACGTGTCGGCGCCGCAGGACGGCACGGTGAGCATGGGCACCGAGGTGAACGTCCTGCCGGCGGCCGTGGAGGCCGTCCGCGCCCGCGGCGGCCTGGTCTTGGCGCAGGTGGACCGCTCGATGCCGTACACCTACGGCGACGGCGTCCTCGCGCTGGAGGAGGTCGACCTCGCGCTCGAGGCGGACGCGCCGATGTCGTCGCCCCGCCTGCGCGAGCCGGACGACGTCTCCCGCGCCATCGGCGAGCGCGTCGCCTCGCTCGTGCACCACGGCGCGACGCTGCAGCTGGGCATCGGCGGCGTGCCCGACGCGGTGCTCGCCTCGCTGGTCGAGCGCAAGGGCCTGCGCGTCTGGACCGAGATGGTCAGCGACGGCATCCTCGCGCTCGAGCGCGCCGGCGCGCTCGACCCCGACGCGACGCTCACGACGTCGTTCCTGTTCGGCTCGCAGGACCTCTACGAGTGGGTCGACCGCAACCCGCGTGTGCGCGTCCTGCGCACCGAGACGACCAACGACCCGTCGATGATCGCCAAGCAGAAGAAGATGACGAGCATCAACACCGCCCTGCAGGTCGACCTGTTCGCGCAGGCGAACGCCTCCCGGCGGCCGGACCGCCCGGGGCGCGTCTACAGCGGCTTCGGCGGCCAGACCGACTTCATCGTCGGAGCGCTGCACAGCCCGGGCGGGCGGGCGGTCATCGCGCTGCCGTCGGTGCACGCCAAGGCGGGCGTCTCGACGGTCGTGCCGCTGCTCGAGGCGCCGGCCACGAGCTTCCAGCACTCGCACATCGTCAGCGAGCAGGGCGCCGCGCAGGTGTGGGGCTGCGGCGCCACCGAGCAGGCGCAGCAGCTCGTCGACGCCGTGGCGCACCCGTCGGTGCGCGACGAGCTGCGCGAGCGCGGCCGCGCCCTGGGGCTGGCCCTGCGCTAGTCGAAGCCGGGCAAGTACCGCTTCAGCACCGGCCGCACCGGCACCTCCGCCTCGAGCTGGCACAGGACGCCGACGAGCCCCAGCCACACGCGGTGCGTGAACAGGTGCTCGGCCGGCAGGTCGAGCTGCAGCGCGACGCCGAACTCCGGGTTGCGCGGGTCGTTCACGCGCGCGAACTCGGTGCGCAGCCACGCCCGCGAGAAGCGGAAGACCTCGTGCCGCGCGGGCACCGTGAACGGGCCCATGTAGTCGACGAGCTTGGCGACGTCGACGTCGGCGCCGGGC
>DATMKB010000346.1:0-4415 GCA_035553635.1 Mycobacteriales bacterium | reverse complement strand
AGCACGCGCGACGCCCTGCAGCTGGTGCACCTGGCGCGGGCGCTCGTGCTCACCGGCACGCCGCTCGGGGCGCTGCTGGCGGCCGTCGACACGGTGCTCGCCCCCGGGCTGGACGCGCACGAGGCCGCCGCCACCGCGGTGGCGCTGCGGTACGACCCGACGACCGGCGAGGTGGAGGCGGCCGGCGCCGGGCACCCGCCGCCGCTCGTGGTGCGGGCCGACGGCCGGGTCGAGTGGCTCGAGGCGCCGGGACGGCCGGTCGGCTACCCGCTCGCCGGCAGCGACGGCACCGTGCGCACCCGGCTGGCCGCCGGGGACGTCCTCGTCGTCTACACCGACGGGCTCGTCGAGGCCGGCCGCGACCTCGGCCGGGGGCTCGACGCCCTGGCGGCGCAGGCCACGGCCGCGCGCACCGAGCCGCTCGAGGGCTGGGCCGGCCGGCTCGTCGACCGCGTGCTGGCCGCGGACGCCCGGCGCGACGACGTGCTGGTGCTGGCGCTGCGCCGGGACTGACCAGGTCCACGCCGGCGCCGGACCTGGCCCGGTCCTGACGTGCCGGACGGCCCGGGCGGGCCCTTCCCGGCGTCGCCGCCGCGGCCGACCGTGCCGGGTGCGGCGCCCGCCGGCGCCCGCTCGGCCCCCCGGGAGGTCGCATGTCCACCACCGTCCCCGCGCAGGCCGCGGCACCGGCCGCCGCCACCGGCCTGCCGTTCCTGCTCGGCTTCCCGGCGTTCCTGCTCGGGCTCGTGCTGTGCGTGGCGGCGCTCGCCCGGGCGCCGCAGGTGCCGAAGGCGGTGCCGGCCGTGCTGCTCGCCGGGCTCGTCGGCATCGTGGTGCTCGGCGACGCCCGCCCGCTGCTGGCGACGGCGTCCGACGTCGTGCTGGCCTGCGCCCTGGCGGTGCTGGGCGTGCTGAGCTGGCGGCGGCGGGCGCCCCGGACCATCGCGCTGCCGGCCTGACACGCCGAGGGCCGGCTCCCGGAGGGGGAGCCGGCCCTGGGCGCGACGAGCGGTGCGTCAGTAGTAGACGCGGCGGCGACCGCCGATCGGCACGAGGTTGAGCACGAGGCCGACGACGGCGAGGATCGCGCCGATGGTCGTGAGGATGCCGATGTCCAGCACGAGGCCGAGGATCAGCAGGACCACACCGAGGATGATCATGGTGGTTCCTTCCGGGGAGGGCCCGGCGGAGCGCCGGGGTCGTGCCGCTCCGGTGCCCGACTACCGGCCGGTACACACGCCGGTTCACCCGTCCGGCGCAGCCGGCGGCGACGCCGCACGGGACGTTCCGGGCAGACGGGCACGGACCGGTCAGCGGGCCGTCCTCACCCGGACGGCGGCGTGTCGGGCCAGGGCCGACGGGTAGATCGAGGCGCAGCACGCGGTGGACCTGCCGCCGCCACGAGACACGGAGGAACTCCCATGGGCATCGGCGTCAGCGTCTTCCTGCTCGCCCTCGGCGCCATCCTGACCTTCGCCGTGCAGGCCGAGGTCTCGGGCATCAGCATCGACGTCGTCGGCATCATCCTCATGGTCGCCGGGGCCATCGGCCTCCTGCTCACCATGCTGGTCTTCGGCCGCCGCGACACCACGGCCGGCGAGACCGTCGTGCGCGAGCGCGACGTCTACTAGACCCCCTTCCGACGGCCCCGCCCCCTGCCCGGGGGCGGGGCCGTCGTGCGCTCAGGGGGGCGGTCAGGACCGCACGACCAGGACACCGCCCGCCGTCGCGACGAGCAGCTCGGCGCCGCGCACGGCGAGGCCGGTCGGGCGGTCGAGCCCGCGCTGCAGCGTGCGGACCCGACCGGTCGCCGGGTCGTAGCGGCGGACGGTGCCGTTGTAGGTGTCGGCCACGGCCACCGCGCCGTCGGGCAGGACGGCCACGCCCTCGGGGTGCTGCAGGAGGGCGTCCGCGGCCGGGCCGTCCGCGTCGCCGCTGGCGAACAGCCCGGTGCCGACGGCGGTGCCGACCTCGCCGGCGCGGTACCAGCGCAGCGCGCTGCTCTCGGCGTCGACGAACCACAGCCGGTCCACGGCCGGCGCCAGGGCGCTCGGCTGGGCGAGGTAGGCGCGGGCGGCCGGCCCGTCGCGCAGCTGCTCGGCCCCCGTGCCGGCGAGGACCTCGACGCGCCCGTCGCGCACGCGCCACAGCTGGTGGCTGCCCGCACCGGCCACCACGACGTCGCCGTCGTGCACGGCGACGTCCCAGGGCGCCGACAACGGGACGTCCAGCGCGCTGCCCGCGGCGGGGTCGCCCGGCTCCCGGCGGCGGCCCGAGCCGGCCACCGGCGCGACGGCGCCCGTGCGCAGGTCGAGCGCGACCACCCGGTGCGCGCCGGCGTCGGCGACGAGCACCCGGTCGCCGTCGACCGCCAGGCCCCGCGGGGCGGACAGGCCGCAGTGCCGCGCCAGGGGGGTGGTCAGGTCCGCGGCCAGGTGCCGCACCGCGCCGCCGGACGGGTCGGCGAGGAGCACCGAGCCGTCGGGCAGCACTGCGAGCCCGGCCGGGGCGGACGCCGTCGCGGGCACCCGCGCGAAGGGGAGGAGGCCGGGCGAGGGGCGCTCGGCGAGCAGCCGCGCGACGGCGCCCGCGAGCTCCTCGGCGCGGCCCTCGCCGGTCACGACCTCGGCGACGTAGCCGTCCTGGTCGACGAGCACGAGCGTGGGCCACACCCGCACGGCGTACTGCTCCCAGGTGCCGCGGTCGGCGTCGTCGAGCACGGGGTGCGCGACGCCGAGGCGGGCGACGGCCGCGGCCACCGCCCCCGGCGCGGCCTCCGCCTCGAACTTGGGGCTGTGGACGCCCAGGACGACGAGGTCGTCGCCGAAGCGCTGCTCGAGCAGCCGCAGGTCGTCGAGGACGTGCACGCAGTGCACGCAGCCGGCGGTCCAGAAGTCGAGCAGGACGACGCGGCCGCGCAGGTCGCGCAGGCGCAGCGGGCGGTCGGTGCCCGTCCAGCTCCGCCCGCGCAGCTCGGGTGCCCGGACGCGCGCCACGGCGCCAGCCTGCCCGCCGAGGGGGTCCGGACGCACGACGGGCCGGCCCCGTCGAGGACGGGCCGGCCCGGGTGAGGGGTGGTGCGGTCTAGCCGCGGCGCGACAGGAGCAGCAGCTCGTCGCGGACCGCCGGGGTCGTCGCGCGGGACAGGGCGCGGGACAGGGAGGTCCGGCTGCTGCGGCGGCGCGGCAGGTGGAGGGCGGTGCGCAGGCCCTGGGTGGTCATCGGCCGTCTCCTCGGTGCGGTGGGTGTGCGCGTGCACCCGGTACAACGACACGTCGGCCGGAAGTCCTGCCCTCCGAGAGGGTGATCCTCCTCTCACCCGGGTGGGTGGGAGGAGGATCGCCCGCTCATGACGCGACGGACAGGACGCGCCGCGGCACCTCGACGAGCATGGTGTCGAGCTGCTCCTGCGTGACGCCCTTGTCGAGCACGTACGGGAAGACGTCCTCGTGCAGGTGGGTGTAGTGCCACTGCGGCAGGAACGCCAGGACGTCCGGCTCGATCCAGTCGATGTAGCAGGAGGCGTCCTGCGAGAGCACGATCCGGTCGGCGTAGCCGCGCCGGACCATCTCGACGAGCGTGTCGGCGCGCGCCTCGAAGGTGGTCTCGAGGTTGATGCCGAAGCGGTCGAAGCCGAGGACGAAGCCGGCGTCGGCGAGCGAGGACAGGTGGTCGACGTCGGTGCTGTCGCCGCTGTGGCCGAGCACGACGCGCGAGGGGTCGACGCCCTCCTCGTCGCACAGCACCCGCTTCACGTGCTCGCCGGTCCGCGAGCCGGGGTGGGTGTGGACGGTGACCGGGACGCCGGTGGCCTGGTGGGCCTTGCCGACGGCGCGCATCGTGCGCTCGACGCCGGGGGTGAGGCCCTGGGCGTCGATGGCGCACTTGAGCATCCCGGCCTTCACGCCCGTGCCGGCGATGCCGTCGCGGATGTCGCCGACGAACATGTCGACCATCGGGTCGGGGACGTCGGTCCCGAGGACCGGGGCGAGTGCCGGGCCGCGGTGGTGGAAGTAGAACGGGACGTCGTCGTAGGTGTACAGGCCCGTCGCCACGACGATGTTCAGCGGCACCTGCTCGGCCACCCGCGCGATGCGCGGGACGTAGCGCCCCAGCCCGACGACGGTCGGGTCGACGATCGTCCGGACGCCGGCGTCGTAGGCCTTCTGGAGCTTGCCGACGGCGTCGGCGATCCGCTCGTCCTCGTCGCCCCACTCCTGCGGGTAGTTCAGCTGCACGTCGGCCGTCATCGTGAAGATGTGCTCGTGCATGAGCGTCACGCCGAGGTCGTCGGCGTCGACGGGGCCGCGGGCGGTCTGGACCTGCGTCACGGGGGCTCCTCCTGGGGATCGGGGCGCCGAGCCTGGCACGGTGCCGGACCTCCGTAGCGCAGCGGGGTGGTGGCCGTCACACTC
>DATMKB010000345.1:0-4973 GCA_035553635.1 Mycobacteriales bacterium | reverse complement strand
GACGAGCGGCTGGGTGGTCGGGTCGGGGGCCCGGGGTGCCCGCAGTGTTCGACGGCGGGGCGCCGGGTCCTGCTTCCGGCGGTGCGCGGGCCTGCGGCGGGGTAGGGCGGCCCCGTGCGCCGGTCCCGCCTGCCCGTCCTGCTGCTGCCCGTGCTCCTCGTCGCCGGGTGCGGCCTGCTGCCCGGCGACGTCGACGGGACCCCGCGCGAGCGCTTCACCGCCGCCGTCGAGGACCTGCGGGCGGCCGTCGAGGAGGAGGTGCGCCGGGCGGTCGAGGAGGCGCAGCGGCAGGCGCCGCAGGAGGGCGACCGGCCCCGGGGCGAGCAGCGCACCGACCCGCGCGTGGACGCCATCCGCACCGACACGAACACGCGCTTCGAGTACGACGAGTTCGTCGCGACGCTCGACCAGGTGCTCGCCTCGCTCGAGGAGTTCTGGGCGGAGGTGCTGCCGGCCGAGTTCGGCGTGCCGTACAGCGCGCCGTCGCGCTACGTCTACTACCGGTCGGACGAGGGCGGCGGCCCGAGCTGCGGCGGCCAGGCCGCTCCGGCGCGCAACGCCTTCTACTGCCCCGCCGGCGACTTCATCGCCTGGGACGAGACCGGGCTCATGATCCCGTACTACGTGTCCGCGGGCGACTTCGCCGCCGCGTTCGTGCTCGCGCACGAGTTCGGCCACGCCATGCAGGCGCGCCTGCCGGGCGACGAGCCGCTCGGCGTGCTCACCGAGCTGCAGGCGGACTGCTTCGCCGGCGCGTGGTCGCGCCACGTGCAGGAGCAGGGCCTGCTCGAGGCGGGCGACCTCGACGAGGCGACGTTCGCCGTCTTCTCCGCGCGGGACGTGCCCGGCACCCCGTTCACCGACCCGGCCGCGCACGGCAGCGGCTTCGAGCGCACGCGCGCGTTCACCGACGGCTACGAGCGCGGCGCCGGGGCGTGCGTGCCGGCGCCGGGCGAGTCGTGGCTCGTCGACGCGTGAGGCCTCACAGGTCGCGGCGCACGAACGTCGCGGCGGCCACGCCCCACACCATCGCGGTCCACAGCGCGGCCCACGCCAGGTAGGCCGGCGTCAGCGGCGCGACGCTGAGGAACGGGAACGCCTGGCCACCGTCGTCGCCGAAGAAGAGCAGCGCCGACGGGTCCTGCAGCGCGTTCATCGCACCCCGCCACAGCCCGTCCGTGGGCAGCAGCACGCGCGACACGGTGCCGACCCGCGCGACCGCCTCGTTGCCGAGCGAGGCCCCGATGCCGCCCACGACGCCGGCCACCCAGGTGGTGCCGAACAGCCCGACGGCGACCACGCCGGACGCCATCGGCGACACGGCGGTGGACAGCAGCACGGCCAGCGTCAGCAGCACGACCGTCTGCCCCGCGAGCAGCACCAGCGCGACGGCCGGGCGGGGCGGCCAGTAGTCGGTGGTCAGGCGCACCACGACCATCTGCGCCAGGCCCGCGACGACGATGAACCCGGAGCCGAAGGCGACCAGCCCGAGCCACTTGCCGAGCAGGAACGCCGACCGGCGCACGGGCCGGGCGAGCACCGCGAGCGCGATGCCGGACTCCGTCTCGCCGGCGAGGGTCGGCCCGGCGAGGAACGCCGTGCCGAGCGCCGCGACCAGGCTCAGGCCGAACATGACGAGGTTGAGCAGGATCGACGCCGTCAGCCGGGCCTCGCCGCTCGTCAGGGCGCTGCCGCCCGACTCGGCCGCCACGCGGGAGAAGCCCCAGGCGCTGAGGGCGAGCAGCAGCAGCGTCAGCACGGCCAGCGCGAGCAGGACGCGGCGGCGGGCGGCCTCGCGCAGCGTCAGGCCGGCGACGGTGAGCACCGTGGTCACGACGCCGCCTGCTCGCCCTCGGCGGCGCTCGCGCGCAGGATGCCGAGCAGCCGGTCCTCCAGCGAGACGCGCACCGGCTCGACGGCGTGGACCTGCACGCCGAGGCCGACGAGGTCGGCGACGAGCGCGGGCACGGCTGCGGGGTCGTCGGCGGGCAGGGCCACGGTGCACCAGGCGCCGTCGCGCACCAGCCGGCCGGTGTCCTCCAGCCGCGCGAGGGCGGGCGGCGTCAGCCCGGTCAGGTGCAGCCGGAGCTCGCTGCGGCCCAGCAGCTCCTCGAGCGTGCCGGACGCCGCGACGCGCCCCCGCTCGAGCACCACCACCCGGTCGCAGACCCGCTCCACCTCGCCGAGAAGGTGCGAGTTGAGCAGCACCGCCACGCCGCGCGAGCGCAGGTCCAGGACGATGTCGCGCACATCGGCACGGCCGAGCGGGTCCAGGGCGCTGGTCGGCTCGTCGAGCACGACGAGCTGGGGGCGCGCGACGAGCGCGACGGCCAGGCCCAGCCGCTGCTGCATGCCCTTGGAGAAGCCGCCGAGCCGGTCGTCGCCCCGCTCGGCGAGCCCCACGAGACCGAGGCAGGCGCGCTGCTCGCCGTCGGGCACCGCCGTGCCGGACAGCCGCACGTGCAGCCGCAGCACCTCGCGCGGGGTGAGCCAGGGCTGGTACCGGAACAGCTCGGGCAGGTAACCGACGCGGGTGCGCGCCGCCGGCTCGGTGGCGGGCTCGCCGAGCAGCAGCACCTCCCCGGCGTCGGGGGTGACGAGCCCGAGCAGCATCTTGATGACCGACGTCTTGCCGGCCCCGTTCGGCCCGAGCAGCCCGACCACCTGGCCGCGCCCGACCTCGAGCGTGACGTCGTGCACCGCGACCTGGCGCCCGTAGCGCTTGCGCAGGCCCGCGGCCCGCACGGCGAGCTCGCTCACCGCAGGCCGCGGGCGACGGCGAGGACCTCGTCGACGTCGAGCGAGCCGGCCACCGCGGTGACGGTGCCCTCCTCGACCCAGACCACGGCGGCCAGCGCGCGGTCGCGCGTCTGCAGCACGGTGGCGTCGCGCCCGCCGACCTCCGCGGACGACGTCCGCACCTCGTCCGCGGGCACCGGCAGCGGCAGCGTGGCGCCGTCGGCCGTGAAGGTGCGCAGCTGCGCCGCGACGGCGGGCGGCAGCCCGGGCAGCGACAGCAGGTAGTCGCGCAGCACCTCGAACGGCACGCCGGTCGACGACGCCGACGGCGCCACCGCGCGGGCGACGACGAGCGCCGGGGCGCCGGCGTCGGAGGTCCAGGTCTGCGCGACGCCGGGGCCGGCCTCGAGCCGCACGGTGCTGCCGTCCAGGCCCGCCGGCAGCGGCGGCAGGTCGTCGACGCTCTGCGCGGCGCGCGCCGCGGAGAAGGTGAACGTCGCGACGGCGCGGGAGGCCACCTGCACGAACGGCTCCCCGCTCACGCCGCGCGGCAGGTCGGCGACCTCGGGGACGTCGAGCCCGGTCTCCTCGGCGGCCGCGGCGGCGTCGGCCACCTCCCGCACGGACGGCTGCTCGACGACCTCGAGCGTGCCGTAGGCGCCGACGTCGGGGAGGGCGACGAGGTCGGCGGTGGTCACGGCGACCGGCGCGACCTGCTCGGTGGCGAAGACCGGCAGCCAGCCGTTCGCCGCAGCGGTGCCCGCGCCGGTGAGGACGACGGCCGCCGCGAGCGCGGCCGTGGCCGGGCGGCGCAGCAGGTCGGGCAGCCGCCGGCGGCGCCGCGGGACGGGGGCTGCGGCGGCCGGTGCCGCGGCGGTGAACCGGGACCAGGCGAGGTCGACGTCGACCTCGGCGGGCACGGCGGTGGCGGCCGCCACGGCGTCCGCGTCCGCGCGGACCTGCGCCAGCAGGGCGGAGCAGCGGGGGCAGTCGCGGGCGTGCTCGCGGTCGCGGAGGGCGACGGCCGACGGCTCGTCGAGCAGGCGGCGAAGGACGCCGTCAGGCGTGTGGTGCACGGTGGCTCAGCTCCTTGCGCAGGGCGTTCTCGGCGCGGCGGACGGTGGTGCCGACGCTGGTGGGCGAGAGGTCGAGGGCGGCGGCGACGTCGGCGTAGCTCAGGCCGCTGTGCCGCAGGACGAGGGCCACCGCCTGGGTGCGGGGCAGGCGGGCGAGGGCGGCGCGCACCCGCCGCCGCTCCTCCCGGACGACGACGTCGTCGGCGACGTCGGGCGCCACGGTGACGGACGTCGCGGCGACCGCCTCCTCGCGGGCGCTCCGGCGGCGGCCGGACCGCAGCCGGTTGAGCGCGGTGTGCGCGGCGGCGACGCAGAGCCAGCCGCGGGCCTCCTGGGCCGGCACCTGCGCGCGGGCGAAGGACAGGAAGACCTCCTGCGCGACGTCCTCCGCCTCGTCCCCCGCGCCGAGGGTGCGGCGGGCGACGCCGACGACGACGGCGTACTCGCGCCGGAACACCTCCTCGAGGTCCGGGCGCACCCGCTGCGGCGTCGGCACGGCGCGCATCCTCCCGGCAGGCGGCTCGAGGACGGCCGCCGGTCCTGGTCGTCGGTCCACGTCCCAGTAGCACCGCCGGGCGCCCGGATGTGACAGGCCGCTACGCCGGCACGAAGGACCGCGAGATGCGCTCGAAGTGGGCCCGGGCAGCCGCCCAGTCGTCCGAGGCGCGGGTCTGGAAGAACAGCGAGTAGCCGCGCCCGTCGACGACGAAGACGCGGCTGTGCGCGTGCAGCCCGGTGCCGCCGGCGGTGTAGGTGAACTCCCAGTCGGCCGCCTCGTAGCCGCGGTACTCGACCGGCTCGATGCGGATCTCGCGGTAGCTCGGGTAGCGGTCGGCGAACGCGTCGGCCTGGTCGCGCCGGTCCTGCACGGCGTCGTCCTTGCCGCCGCCCGGCCCGGTGGTGGAGATGCGCACGGTGCGCCCGGTCGAGGGCTCGCGGAACTCGGGGGTGTCGCCGAACGACCCGCGCGCCCACGACGGGGGCACGGAGACGGTCCAGCCGGGACCGCCCTGCGCGGACGTCCACCCGGCCGGCGGCGGCACGGGACCGGCCGCCGACGACGTCGTCGGCTCGTCCGGCGGCGCGGTGGTCGGCGGCTCGGGGGCTGCGGCGGTGGGGTCGGCGGTCGGCTCGGCAGGGGCCGCGGTCGACGGCGCG
>DATMKB010000344.1:0-5297 GCA_035553635.1 Mycobacteriales bacterium | reverse complement strand
TGCCGACCTTCGCCCGGCCGGCCTCGATGCTGGCGAGCTGGTCCTTCGCGAAGTCCGGTGAGTAGAAGATGGCCAGCCAGCCGTCGAACAGCTCGCCGGCGAGCTCGAGGTTCTTCGGCCCGACTGCCGCGAGGTACATGGGGATGTGCTCGCGCACGGGGTGCACGGTGAGCTGCAGCGCCTTGCCGGGGCCGTCCGGCAGCGGCAGGACGTAGTGCTGGCCCTCGTAGCGGACCTTCTGGCGGCTCAGCGCCATCTTGACGATGTCGCTGTACTCGCGGGTGCGGGCCAGCGGCTTGTCGAAGCGCACGCCGTGCCAGCCCTCGCTGACCTGCGGGCCGCTGACGCCGAGGCCGAGCCGGAAGCGGCCGCCCGACAGCGTGTCGAGGGTGGCCGCCGTCATGGCGCAGTTGGCCGGCGTGCGGCCGGGGATCTGGAAGATCGCCGAGCCGATCTCGATGGTCGGGCACTGCGCCGCCACCCAGGCGAGCACGGTCGGCGCGTCGGAGCCGTAGGCCTCCGCCACCCAGGCGACCTTGTAGCCGAGCGCGTCGGCCTCCTTCGCGAGCTCCAGGTTGTCGGCGTCGTTGCCGGCGCCCCAGTAGCCGAGGTTGAGCCCGAGCTCCACGCGGTGCCTCCCGTGTCGGCGGCGGTTCAGCCGCTAGCGTCCGTCGCCGTGAAGGTAGAGCAGCCGTGAAGCACCGCCACCTGGGCCGCAGCGGCCTGGTCGTGTCCCGCCTGGCGCTCGGCACCATGACGTGGGGCCGCGACACCGACGAGGACGACGCCGCGGCGCAGCTCGTCGCCTTCCGGGAGGCCGGTGGCACGCTCGTCGACACGGCCGACACCTACGTGCGCGGCGAGAGCGAGCGCGTGCTCGGCCGGCTCCTGCGCGACGTCGTGCCGCGCGAGGAGGTCCTGGTCGCGACCAAGGCCTGGGGCGTCACCGGCCCCGGCCCGATGGGCCGCGGCGCGTCGCGCGGGCACCTGCTGTCGGCGCTCGACGCCTCCCTCGACCGGCTCGGCGTCGACCACGTCGACCTCTGGCAGCTGCACGCGTGGGACCAGGTGACGCCGTGGGAGGAGACCCTCGCGGCGCTCGACACGGCGGTGTCGTCCGGCCGGGTGCGGTACGTCGGCGTCTCCAACTACTCCGGGTGGATGACCGGCACGGTCGCCGCCTGGCAGCGCGCGGTCCCCGGCCGGGCCCCGGTGGTGTCGAACCAGGTGGAGTACTCGCTGCTGCAGCGCGGCGTCGAGCGCGAGGTCGTGCCCGCGGCGCTGGAGCACGGCGTCGGGCTGCTGCCGTGGTCGCCGCTCGGCCGCGGCGTGCTCACCGGCAAGTACCGCAACGGCGCGCCGTCCGACAGCCGCGGCGCCACCGCGCACTTCAAGGACTTCGTGCAGCCCTACCTCGACGACCGCTCCTCGGCCGTGGTCGACGCCGTCCTCACGGCCGCCGACGGCCTCGGGGTCTCCCCCGTCGCCGTCTCGCTGGCGTGGGTGCGCGACCGCCCCGGCGTCGTCGCGCCGATCGTCGGCGCCCGCACCTCCGCCCAGCTGCAGGCGTCGCTGGCCGCCGAGGACGTCGAGCTGCCGCACGAGATCCGCTCGGCCCTCGACGACGTCTCGCGGCCGGGCACCGGCTACCCCGAGAACGCGTTCCGCTGGACGTCCGACGACCTCGAGGACTGACGCCTACCATCGGCGCGTGGCGAGGTACGAGTACCGGGCGGTGAGCATCCCCCGCGACGCCGACCGGGAGAAGACCCGCGAGCTGCTCGCCATCCACGCCGAGTACGGCGACTGGGAGCTCGCCCGCCACCAGATCTGGCCGGACGGGCGGCGCAAGGTGACCGTCCGGCGGCGGCTGCGCACGGAGCCGCTGCCGCCCCTGATGACCTGAGGATCAGGCCAGGTCGAGGAACCGGTCGAGCACGCGCGTCCCGAAGCGCAACGACTCCAGGGGCACCCGCTCGTCGACGCCGTGGAACATGCCGGCGAAGTCGAGGTCCGGCGGGAGCCGCAGCGGGGAGAACCCGAAGCCGCGGATGCCGAGCCGGCTGAAGTGCTTGTTGTCCGTGCCGCCGCTGAGCATGTAGGGCACCGGCCGCGCGCCCGGGTCCTCCGCCTGGAGCGCGGCGCCCATCGCCTCGACGAGCGCGCCGTCGAAGGTGGTCTCGAGCGCGATGTCGTGGTGCACGTACTCGCGGACGACGTCCGGGCCGAGCACCTCGTCGAGCTCGGCCTCCCACTCCTGCTCGAAGCCCGGCAGGAAGCGGCCGTCGACCATCGCGTGCGCGCGGCCCGGGACGACGTTGTGCTTGTAGCCGGCGTCGAGCATCGTGGGGTTCGCGGTGTTGCGCAGGGTCGCGCCGACGATCCGCGCGAGCGGCCCGAGCTTCGCGACGGTGGTCTCCATGTCGTCCGGGTCGAGCTCGATGCCGAACGCGTCGCTCACCTCGCCGAGGAACGCCCGCACGGTGGGCGTCACGTGCACCGGGAACGTGTGCGCGCCCAGGCGCGCGACCGCCTCGCAGAGCTTCGTGACCGCGTTGTCGTCGTTGACCATCGACCCGTGCCCGGCACGGCCGGTCGCCGTCAGGCGCAGCCAGGCCATGCCCTTCTGGGCGGTCTCGATCATGTAGAGCCGCAGGTCGTCGTGCACGGTCAGGCTGAACCCGCCGACCTCGCTGATGGCCTCCGTGACGCCCTCGAAGAGGTCCGGCCGGTGGTCGACGAGCCAGCCGGCGCCCCACGTGCCGCCGGCCTCCTCGTCGGCGAGGAAGGCGAGCACGACGTCGCGCTCCGGCCGCCGGCCGGTGCGCATCCGGTCGCGGACGACGGCGAGCGTCATCGCGTCCATGTCCTTCATGTCGACGGCGCCGCGGCCCCACAGGCAGCCGTCGGCGACCTCGCCGGCGAAGGGGTCGTAGGTCCACTCCTTCGGCTCGGCCGGCACGACGTCGAGGTGGCCGTGCACGAGCAGCGCCGGGCGGCTGCTGTCCGTGCCCTCCATCCGCGCCACGACGCTCGGCCGGCCGGGCTGGGACTCGACCACCACGGGCTCGAGGCCCACCTCGGACAGCCACGTCGCGACCCGCTCGGCGGCCTGCCGCTCCCCCGGCACCGGGCGTCCCGACCCGTCGTTGCTCGTGTCGATCCGCAGCAGGTCGCGGCAGAGGTCGACGACCTCGTCCTCAGCGCTCGGGTGCCCCATCCGGGCACGGTAACCGGCCCACGCCCACCGCCGGTCTTGCTATGGTCGTCCCCGCTCCGGGGCACCGCCTCGGGCACCACTCGTCCGGGTGGCGGAATTGGCAGACGCGCTAGCTTGAGGTGCTAGTGCCCAGTGATGGGCATGGGGGTTCAAGTCCCCCCTCGGACACTCCACTGCACCGACGGCGTCGGCGCACGCGCCGCCACGAGCGCCACAGCGGCCCGCCGGCCCGCGCCGGCGTCCTGGGGCCAGGTCCTGCTCCGGACCGCTCACGAGCCGGCCGCCTCATCCGCGGGCCTGCGCACCGGCGCGCGCTCCGCCTGCACCCGGCGCCAGTGGTACAGGTAGGCGGGCCCGGCGATCAGGAGCATCGTGCCCGCGCCGACGAGGTCGAGCACCGCCCGGCGGCGCTCGGCCTCCTCGAAGGCCTCCTCGCGCTCGGCTCGTTCCTCGTCGCTGAGCCGGTCCCGGCCCTCCGGACCGTAGACCGGCTCGAACGCGGACAGCCCCGGGTCCGGGTACAGCAGCCCGACCGTGTTCCGCACCGTGCTGACGGCAGCGAAGATGCCGATCACGAGCGTCACCAGGCAGACGAGGTACAGGTAGGCGCTGCGGAGGCTGGTGCGGTCCTGGACGGTCATGTGCGTCTCCTCGCCATGGCGGCTGAGCGCCGCCGCTGGAGGATCCTCCTGCCGCCGGGCGGGTGCATGAGCACAAACTGCTCAGCCGGAGGCGCCGGGCACGCCGCTCAGGACGCGGGCGGGCACGTCAGGACCACCATGAACGAGTTGTCGAAGAACCCGGAGCTGTTCGCCACCGTGACGAGGACCGTGTCGGGCGCACGACCGCCGAACGTCACCTCGCCGATGAACCCGACCGCGTTGGCGTCCAGGTCACCCACGTTGCCGGTGGCCACGCACCCGGCGATGGACCGGTTGAAGCGCACGGCGTAGGTCCCGGTGCCCGAGCGGCTGGCGGAGACGACGCCGCGGCTGCGTGCTCCCAGGGTCCCTGCGGCGTCCACCTCCGCGAAGTGGGACGAGGCCGCCGGGCCGGCGGGTCCTGCGGGGCCGGCGGGCCCCTGCTGGCCGCGCAGCTGCTCGGCCGTCATGCCCTGCACCGTCGCGGCGTTGACGCTGGGCGGCACGGCGCCGTTGCCGGACAGCCGCTCGAGGAAGAGCGCGAGCTGTCCGCGGGTCACACCGTCCTGCGGGCAGAACCTCGACCCGTCCCCGCAGCCGCGGACGACGCCCCTGTCGTTGAGGTAGGTCACCGCGCTCGCGTAGACGGAGTCGTCGGGCACGTCGCTGAAGCGGTGAGCGGCGTACACGGCGGTGGGAGCGGCGACGGCCGCCGACACCGCGGCCACGGCGGCGAGCGCCAGCACCTGCCCGCGCCGGTGCGGTCGAGCGGCTCGCGCGTCCTGGACGTCCATCGGGTCCCCCTCCGGTCGAGCGCTCCTCCCCCAGGAGCGCGCGGCGGGACGGTACTGCTGCGCACAGCCGGGCGGAAGGGGCGAACACGGACGGGTCGGACGGTGCTCACCCGGCGTCACCGCTCGTGGCCGGCCGCCGCGTCCCACGGCAGGACCGCGGACGAGGAGCACACTCCCGTCCGTGACCGGTCCCGCCGACGTGTCCCCGCGCCACGACGCGCTCGTCCTGGTGCCCGGGCTCGTCTGCGACGACGACGTGTTCGCGCCGCAGCGCGCAGCCCTGGCCGGCGAGCTGGAGGTCGTCGTCGCGGACGTGTCCGCAGGGAGTTCCGTGCGCGCGATGGCGGAGGCCGTGCTCGATGCGGCACCCCGTAGGTTCGCCCTCGCGGGCTTCTCGATGGGCGGGTACGTCGCCTGGGAGGTCCTCCGGACGGCGCGGGAGCGCATCACGGCGCTGGCCCTGCTCGACACGAGCGCGCGACCGGACACCCCCGAGCGCACGGCGGACCGGCGGGCGCTCGTCGACCTGGCGCGCGAGCAGGGCTACGAGGCCGTCTTCGACCGCATGTGGCCGGCGGTCGTCGCGCCGCAGCACGTGCCCGACGAAGGGCTGCGGCGGCGCTTCTGGTCCATGACCTCCCG
>DATMKB010000343.1:0-3341 GCA_035553635.1 Mycobacteriales bacterium | reverse complement strand
CGGTGCCCAACCTCGAGATCGAGACCGGCGAGATCACCGGCGCCGGCCACGCCAGCGCCACCGGCCGCTTCGACGAGGAGCAGCTCTTCTACCTGCAGGCGCGCGGCATCCCGGCCGACGTCGCCCGCCGCATGGTCGTGCGCGGCTTCTTCGCCGAGGTCGTCGAGCAGATCGGCGTGCCCGAGCTCGAGGAGCGGCTCATGGCCGAGGTCGAGGCCGAGCTCGCCCGGACGCTGCAGGGCGCCGCGTGAGCGCCCACCGCGTCGCCAGGCTGTCCGAGCTCGCCGACGAGACCGCCGTCCGCGTCGACGTCGCCGGCACCCCGGTGTGCCTGGCCCGCACGCAGGGCCAGGTGCTCGCCGTCAACGACGTCTGCTCGCACGCGGACGTCTCGCTGTCCGAGGGCGACGTCGAGGACGGCACCGTCGAGTGCTGGCTGCACGGCTCGCGCTTCGACCTGCGGACCGGTCAGCCGACCGGCCTGCCCGCCACCAAGCCGGTGGCCACGTACCCCGTGACGATCGAGGGCGACGACGTCTACGTCGCCGTGGAGGACTGACATGAGCACGCTCGAGATCCGGGGCCTGCAGGTCGCCGTGGAGGACAAGCAGATCCTCAACGGCGTCGACCTCACCGTCCGCGCCGGCGAGACCCACGCGATCATGGGCCCGAACGGCTCCGGCAAGTCGACGCTGGCCTACGCCATCGCCGGCCACCCGAAGTACGAGGTCACCGGCGGCAGCATCACGCTCGACGGCGAGGACGTCCTCGAGATGAGCGTCGACGAGCGCGCCCGCGCCGGCCTCTTCCTCGCCATGCAGTACCCGGTCGAGGTCCCCGGCGTCAGCGTCTCCAACTTCCTGCGCAGCGCGGCCACCGCCGTGCGCGGCGAGGCCCCGAAGCTGCGGCTGTGGGTCAAGGAGCAGAAGGAGGCGATGGCGCGCCTCGAGATGGACCCCGCCTTCGCCGAGCGCAACGTCAACGAGGGCTTCTCCGGTGGCGAGAAGAAGCGCCACGAGATCCTGCAGATGGAGCTCCTCCAGCCGCGCATCGCCGTGCTCGACGAGACCGACTCCGGCCTCGACGTCGACGCGCTGCGCGTGGTGTCCGAGGGCGTCAACCGGGTGCGCGAGCAGGGGCAGACCGGCGTCCTGCTCATCACGCACTACACGCGCATCCTCAAGTACATCTCGCCCGACTTCGTGCACGTCTTCGCCAAGGGCCGCATCGTCGAGAGCGGCGGGCGCGACCTCGCCGACGAGCTCGAGGCGCACGGCTACGCCAAGTACGGCGGCGAGGCCGCGGCCACCGCCGGCCGCGAGCTGCCCACCGGCCCCGTCGTCCCGGGCGCGGTGACCACCGCGTGACCGCCGTGCTGCCCGGCACCTCGACCGCACCGCTCGACGTCGAGGCCCTCCGCCGCGACTTCCCGGTGCTGTCCCGCGAGGTGAACGGGCGGCCGCTGGTCTACCTCGACAACGCCTCCACCTCGCACAAGCCCGTGCAGGTGCTGCAGGCCGAGCGCGACTTCGTCGAGCGGCACTACAGCAACGTGCACCGCGGGGTGCACACGCTGTCGCAGGAGGCCACCGACGCCTACGAGCAGGCGCGCGCCACCGTGGCCCGCTTCCTCGGCGCGCCCGACCCGCGCGGCGTGGTGTTCACCAAGAACATCACCGAGGCCGTCAACCTGGTCGCGTACTCGCTCGGCAGCGCGCCCGCGGGCTCGCGGCTGCACGTCGGCCCGGGCGACGAGATCTGCGTGACCGAGATGGAGCACCACTCCAACCTCGTGCCGTGGCAGATGCTCGCGCAGCGCACGGGCGCGACCCTGCGCTGGTTCCCGCTCACCGACGACGGCCGGCTCGACCTCACCGACCTCGAGACGCTCGTGAACGAGCGGACGAAGGTGCTCGCCTTCATCCACCAGAGCAACATCCTCGGCACGGTCAACCCGGTCGACGTGCTCGTCGCGCGGGCCCGCGAGGTCGGCGCGCTCGTCTTCCTCGACGCCGCGCAGTCCGTGCCGCACATGCCCACCGACGTCACCGCGCTCGGCGCCGACCTCGTCGGCGTCACCGGCCACAAGATGCTCGGCCCCTCCGGCGTCGGCGTGCTGTGGGGCCGGCCGGAGCTGCTCGACGAGATGCCGCCGTTCCTCGGCGGCGGCTCGATGATCGAGGTCGTCTCGATGCACGGCTCGACCTACGCCCGGGCGCCCGAGCGGTTCGAGGCCGGCACGCCGGTCATCAGCCAGGCGGTCGCGCTGGGTGCGGCCTGCGAGTACCTCGAGGGCGTCGGGATGGCGCGCATCGCGGCGCACGAGGCGGTGCTCACCGCGCGGCTGCTCGAGGGCATCCGCCGGGTCGACGGCGTGCGCGTCGTCGGTCCCGACTCGGTGGAGTCGCGCGGCTCGGCGGTCAGCTTCGTCGTCGACGGGGTGCACCCGCACGACGTCGGGCAGTCGCTCGACGACCTCGGCATCGCGGTGCGGGTGGGCCACCACTGCGCCGCGCCGGTGTGCCGCCGCTACGGCGTGCCGGCCACGGCCCGCGCGTCGACGTACCTCTACAACACCGAGGCCGAGGTCGACCGCTTCCTGGAAGGCCTGGAGCAGGTCCAGGCGTTCTGGGGGGTGCGATGAGCGAGAGCATGTACCAGGAGATCATCCTCGACCACTACCGCAACCCGCACCACAAGGGCCTGCGCGACGGTGACGTGGAGGTCCACCACGTCAACCCGACGTGCGGCGACGAGGTGACGCTGCGCGTGAAGGTGGCGGGCGGCGTCGTCGAGGACGTGTCGTACGACGGCGCCGGCTGCTCGATCAGCCAGGCGTCGACGTCGGTGATGACCGACCTCGTCATCGGCAAGCCGGTCGACGAGGCGCTGCAGGTGCACGAGGCGTTCCTCGCCCTCATGCAGAGCCGCGGCACGGTCGAGCCGGACGAGGACGTGCTGGAGGACGGCGTCGCCTTCGCCGGCGTCTCGAAGTACCCGGCGCGCGTCAAGTGCGCGCTGCTCGGGTGGATGGCCTGGAAGGACGCGACGGCTCAGGCCGTCCAGAGCACAGGAGAGAGCGCATGACCGAGGCCGGCCCCGAGAAGGTCCTGGAGACCCCCACCGCAGGGGACGTCGTCACCGTCACGACGGAAGCCGACGTCGTCGAGGCGATGAAGGACGTCGTCGACCCCGAGCTCGGCATCAACGTCGTCGACCTCGGCCTGCTCTACGGCGCGCAGGTCAACGCCGACCGCACGGTCACGCTCGACATGACGCTCACGTCCGCGGCCTGCCCGCTCACCGACGTCATCGAGGACCAGACCCGCTCGGCGCTCGGC
>DATMKB010000342.1:0-3013 GCA_035553635.1 Mycobacteriales bacterium | reverse complement strand
TCGTGCAGCAGCGCGCGCCCGCTGCAGTACTGCTCCCAGCAGCCGTGCTGGCCGCAGCCGCAGCGGCGGCCCGACTGGCTGACCTGCATGTGGCCGAACTCCGCGGCGATGCCCGTGCCCACGGTGACGAGCACGAGGTGCCGCTCGCCGCGCCCGGCGCCGAAGCGGTACTCCGCCCACGCGGCGGTGTTGCCGTCGTTGTCGACGCAGACCGGCAGGCCGACGCGCGCGGAGACGTCGTCGCGCAGCGGCTCGTCGCGCCACGCCAGGTTCGGGGCGACGAGCACGACGCCGCGCTCGTGGTCGATGAAGCCCGCCGCCCCGATGCCCACCGCGGCCACGTCGTGCTCGCGGCGCAGCTCCTCGACGCAGGCGGCGATGACGTCCTCGACGGCGTCGACATCCGTGGACGGCGTGCGCCGGCGGGTCTGCGCCAGCACGGCGCCGTCGGCGTCGACGACGCCCGCGGCGACCTTGGTGCCGCCGATGTCCACGCCGATCGTGAGCGTCACCGCGGCTCCTCCTCCTGCACCCGGATGCGCTCGACCCGCGGGCCGGGCGCCGGCTCCTCCGACGGCGGGACCGCCGCGGCGCGCAGCGCGGCCACGAGCGAGGCCGCGGCGTCGAGCAGGTGCTCGACGGCGTCGGGGCGCACGTGCCGCAGCGCGCCGACCGTCTGGCAGACCGGGCACACCTGGCACTCCGGCGAGCCGGTGGCCAGGTGCTCGGCGTCGAGCAGCGCCGACCACGAGCCGGCGCGGGTGCGGGCCCAGTCCTCGAGCGCGGTGAAGAGCCTCGCCGCCTCCTCCGCGGCGCTGCCCACCTCGTGCGGCCGGCTCACCGCGGACCCCCCAGCGACGCCGGCCACAGGTCCGGGTCGGGCTCGAAGCGCACGTGCAGGCGCCCGCCCGACAGCGTGGCGCCGGCGACGCGGCACCGGCGCAGGGCGCTCGGCAGCGCCAGCACGCGGCGGTGGCCGCCGACGGTGAGCACGAGCTCGTCGCCGGCCCGGGCCAGGTCGACGTCGGCCAGCCGGGCGAGCGGCAGCGCGAGCGACAGCGCGAAGCCGTCGGCGGTGCGCTCGACCGACACCGGCTCCTCGGCCGGACCGGGTGCGAGCGGGTCGTCGTCGCCGTACAGGCCCTCGCCGAGCGCGACGAGCGCCGGGAGCCCGACCGGCTCGGTCGGCAGGTACGGCGACACGCGCAGCGGCAGGTGCGGCGCGTCGGCCCGCACGCCGTCGAGCTGGGCGGTCTGCGCCTCGACCCAGGCGTCGCGCCAGGGGTCGCCGCCGGGGAAGACGCGGTTGGCCACCAGCCCGTCGACGCGGTAGCCGTAGAGCGCCAGCGAGGTGAGCGTGCGCCGGGCCTCCGCCACGACGACGGCCTCGGGCGTGAGGACGAGGCGCACGGAGGTCTCCGGCGCCGTCAGCACCCGGCGGACGTCGACGAGCTGGGCGTGCAGCCGCTCGACGGCGTCGAACACGCCGTCCTGCGGGACGACCGGCCCGCTCACCCGGTGCAGCAGCGGCCGCACCGCCCGCAGCGCGCGGCGCTGCGCGGGGAAGACCTTCTCGACGTACCAGGTGAGGGCGTCCGGCAGGGCCAGCAGCCGCAGCGTCTCGCCCGTCGGCGCGCAGTCGACGACGACGCAGTCCCACACGCCGCCGGCCACCTGCTCGCGGACGGCGAGCAGCGCCAGCACCTCCTCCGCGCCCGGCAGGACGGTGAGCTCCTCGGCCTGCAGCGCGTCGACGCCGGCGCGGGCCAGGACGTCGACGAGGTAGCTCTGGATGTCGCGCCACGTGCGCTCGAAGGCGGCCTGCGCGTCGACCTGCATGGCGTAGAGGCCGGTGTCGACCTCGCTCGGCGCGCCGCCGAGCGGCACGCCCAGGGCGTCGGCGAGCGAGTGCGCCGGATCGGTCGACAGCACCAGGGTCTTGCGGCCCCGGGACGCCGCGAGCGCCGCCGTGGCCGCCGACGCCGTCGTCTTGCCGACACCGCCCTTGCCGGTGAACAGCAGGACGCGCATGCGACGGGGCTCCTCGCGCTGGTCGGACGGTGCGGTGCGGGGCGGGGCGGCCCCGGGCCAGGGTACGAGCGGGCTCAGGCCCGGGACTCCACCCGCTTCTTGAGCTCCTTGAGCGCCGAGTCCATGATCATCTTCTCGGCCTTGCGCTTGAACATGCCGAGCATCGGCATGGCGATGTCGACGGCGAGCCGGTAGGTGACCTCCGTGCGGCCGCCCTTGTCGGCGAGGGCGTACGACCCCTGCTGCGACTTCTGCACCGAGCTCTTGCCGACGAGCTCCCAGGCGACGCCGCTGTCGTTCCAGTCGTACTCGAGCACGTACTCGTCCTTGAGCACGCCCGCGTCCATGACGAAGCGCGCCTGGCGAGGCCGGCCGTCGGCGCCGGTCTCGACCACCTCGGCGCTCTTGATCTGGCCCGTCCACTCCGGGTAGCTCTCGACGTCCGCGATGACGGCGAGGACGTCGTCCAGCGGCGCGTCGATGGTGATCGTGGAGCTCGCCTGGTCGGCCACGGTGGTCCTCCTCCGGTCGCGGACCGCGAGGCTAGCCCGTGCGGCTCCCTCAGCCGGTGAGCAGCCCCAGGAGCCCCACGAGCAGGGCGAGCACCAGCGCGACGCCGGCCGCCAGCGCCAGCCGCTGCCCGCGGCCGAGCCGGGTCACGTCGCCGACGCCGGGCAGCACCAGCAGCGGCGGCTCCTCGGCGCGCAGCGCGGTGAGGAAGCCGGCGCCGCAGGCCGCGCAGGCGTCGAGGTCCAGGCCGTTGACCGCCCCGCACGTGCCGCAGGGCCAGCCGGGCGCCTCCCCTGTCGCTGCGGCCGGTGCGCCGGGCACCGGCAGGTGCTCGGGCGCGCCGTGCCGGGGGCCGGCCGGCGCGGCGGCCGGCGCCGGCTCGGGCTGCTCCGGCTCGGGCTCCGGCGCGGGGCGCAGGTCGGCCCAGCACTGCGTGCACCACGGCGCGTCCGGGCGCACGGCGCCCCGGCAG
>DATMKB010000341.1:0-2982 GCA_035553635.1 Mycobacteriales bacterium | reverse complement strand
GAGGAGTGCCGCCAGGCGCGCGTGCAGCGCCGTGCGGTTGCCCAGCCCGGTGAGCGGGTCGCGCTGCGCGGAGGCCTCGAGCGCGAGCTCGGCGGTCTTGCGGGCGTGGACGTCGTGCAGCTGCGCCAGCAGGTAGGGCTGCCCGGCGAGGTCGGTGGTGCGGATCGTCGTCAGCGCGCACCAGACGGCGCTGCCGTCGGCCCGGAGCAGCCTGACCTCGACGCCGTCGGCCCCCGTGCCGCCGCCGCGCAGCGCCCCGTCCAGGACGCTGCGGTCCTCCGGGTGCACGTGCTCCTCGAGCGGCCGGCCGACCAGCCGGGTGGAGGGTGCCGCCAGAAGCCGGCGCAGGGCGGCGTTGGCGTCGCGGACCCCTCCGACGAGGTCGAGGTAGGCGATCGGCGTCGGGCTGTCGTGGAAGGCGGCGCGGAAGCGCTGCTCCCGCTCCTCGAGCTCGCGCCGGTCCCGGCGCGACTGCGTCACGTCGGTCATGGCCACGACGGCGCCGAGCAGTCGGCCGTCCGGCGACCGCAGCTGCTGGCCGTCGCAGCGCACGGTCCGGGCCGGCCGGCCCCGAGGGGCGATGACCAGGGTCGCGTCGGCGACGCGCTCGCCGCGAAGGGCGCGCAGCAGCGGCACCTGGTCGACGGGCAGCAGGGTCTCGGCGTCCTCGAGGTACAGGTCGTAGTGGCTCGCCCAGTCGGCCGGGTCGAGCGTCGGGTCCTCGGGCATGCCGTGGAACTCGCGCGTCGCGGCGTTGAACATCGTCAGCCGCCCGTCGGCGTCGCAGGCCACGACGCCGACGTCGACGGTCTGCAGCACGGTGCCGAGCAGCGCCGCGTGCTCCGCAGCCGCCCGGCCCACCTCCTGCACCTGCGCGAGCAGGTGCTGCCGGTCGTCGCGGAAGAGCGCGAGGGACAGCGCGACCAGCGCGCTGGTGCTCACGTACGACTGCGCGAGCAGCACCGACGTGGCCGGGCTCTCGACGAGGAACGGGCCGCGGCCCGTGAGGGTGGCCAGCACCACGTAGCTCCCGACGAGGAGCACGTGCGCGGCGGCGGTGGTGGTGGAGAACCGCAGGGCGAACCACAGGCTCAGGGGCAGCAGCACGAACGCCAGCGGGAGCGCAGGGGCGGACTGGAAGACGACCGCGTAGGACGCGGCGTGCAAGGCCAGCGTCGCGGCCAGCTCCGCCCGCCGTCGCACCGGCGAGCGGCCGCGGACCACGTCCTCCCCCGCCAGGCCGTCGGCCAGGCGCAGGGCCAGGGCGCCGAAGACGAAGGTGCTGCTCGCGTTGCGGAGCACCCAGGCGCCCGCCGTGGGCAGCAGGTCAGCCCCGCCGGTCAGCGACATGCCCGTCGGGCCGATGGCGGCGCTGGCGACGGACCCGGCGACGCAGCCCAGCACGAGCACCACCAGGTCGGACGGCGCGCGCAGCCGCCAGGCCTGCGGCTGCAGCCGGTGCACCACCCAGCAGGTGCCGAGCGCCTGCACGACGTTGGCCGCGGCGAAGACGGCGGCCATGACCGGTGTGGCGCCGGTGGCGGCGTTGACCGCGGCGGTCACGGCCGCCAGCACGGCGACGTCGAGCGCCCGCCGGCGCGGTCGCCGCCACGACACCGCGAGCCACACGACCGCGACGGCGGCCGCCGGCCACACGAGGGCCAGCGGCGTGCCCGGCAGGCGGGTCGACCGCCCTGCCCAGGCCGCCAGCGCGTACGCCGCGCTGAACAGGGCGAGGACCAGCACGGGGTGGCGCCGGGCCCACGCGCTCAAGGGGGCGGCGCCGTCCTCCGTCCGGACGTCCACGGCCTCATCGTCGGGCCGCCGGGCACCCCCTTGAGGGCTCTGCGGCCGGGATGGCTCGAACTGACCAGGGACGCGGGCGCTCGGCGGCTGCTCCGGCGCGCGCCGCGGTGGTCCGGGAGCACCGTCCGCCCCTGCCCGGTCAGACGGCGGCGCGGCGCGGCCAGCGCAGGCCGAGGGCGCGCGGTGCCCTGCGGCTGCTCGGCACGAGGGGGACGGCCCCGTCCCCCGCGAGGGCGCGGTCGACGAGCGGCGCCAGCTCCGCGGCGACGTCGCGGCCGGCGCCCGCGCTGACGAGCGCGACGTGCCGCCGCCAGGCGCCGGCCAGGTCGGTGGCCCGGTGGCGGGCGACGACGCGGGCGAGGTCCGGACGCCGCGCGACGGCGTCGGCGTAGGCCTGCAGCACGGCCTCCGGGCCGTCGTCGAGTGCGTCGTCGAGCCGCGCCAGCACCAGTGCCGACCACGCCCGGAAGGCGACCGCGACCTCCCCGTCGAGCGCCTGCGGCAGGGTGCCCGCCGCGGCGCGCACCTGGTCCGTCCCGGTCATCTGGTCCTCCTGGGGGTGGTCGTGGGGTGGTCGGGCGCCACCGGCTCAGCGGCCGGCGGCGACGGGGACGGGCACGGGCCCGGTGGTGACAGGGCGCGGCAGCAGCGCCGCGACGAGCGGGAGGTCGCGCACGGCGGCGGTCAGCAGGACGACGTCCGTCTGCGCGACGAGCGCCGTCTCCGGTCCGTGCTCGAGGACGGCGGGCGCCTGCCAGCGCGCGGCCGGGACCGTGGTCGCCAGCTCGCCCTCGAGCACGCGCGTCACCCAGCGGCCGGCGCACCCGGCCGGCGCGACGACGCCGCCGGCCCGGTGCTCGGTGAGCTCGACGAGCCGGCCGCGGAGGTCCAGGTCGGCGGGCGCCTGCGGCCCGCAGAGGCGGGCGAGCAGCTGCAGCTTGCGGTCGGTGCGGTGCATGCCGACAAGGCTGTCGTCGCGGCGGCGCCGCGTCGTCGTACCGGGAGCCGGTCTGCGGGGGCCGCCGCACACCCCCGGGGCGTACGACCGCAGTCGTACGCCGGCGTCAGCCGGCCGGCGCGGCCGGGCGGACGAGCCCGGAGTCGTAGGCCCAGACGATGGCCGCCGCGCGGTCGCGGGCGCCGAGCTTGGTGAAGATGCGGCCGATGTGCGTCTTG
>DATMKB010000340.1:0-3148 GCA_035553635.1 Mycobacteriales bacterium | reverse complement strand
CTCACCGAGCACCACACCGCCGGGGGCATGAGCCGCTGGGTGCCGTACCTGTCGGAGCTGCAGCCGGAGTTCTTCTGCGAGGTGTCGCCGGCACTGGCGCGCGAGCGCGGCCTCGAGCACCTGGGCTGGGCCACCATCGTCACCGCGCGCACGGCGGTCGAGGCCCGCGTGATGGTCACCGACCGCATGGTGCCGCTGAAGGCCGGCGGGCGCACCGTGCACCAGGTCGGCCTGCCGTACCACTGGGGCGTCGGCGGCGAGGCGTACGTGTCGGGCGACGCCGCGAACGACCTCGTCGGCATCTCGCTCGACCCGAACGTGCTCATCCAGGAGTGCAAGGCGGCCACCTGCGACATCCGGCCGGGCCGCCGGCCGACGGGGCCGGACCTCCTGCGCTTCGTCGAGGAGTACCGGACGCGCGCGGGCATCACGACGGCGACGGGCGCGGCCCTCGTCACGGAGGACGGCGCATGAGCAACAGCTGGTACGGCCCGCTCGACCCGGCGCCCGACGCCGGGTGGACGGAGGCGCCGCCGCGCAAGGGGTTCTTCACCGACACCTCGATCTGCATCGGCTGCAAGGCGTGCGAGGTGGCGTGCAAGGAGTGGAACGCCGTCCCCGACGACGGCTTCTCGCTGCTCGGGTCGTCGTACGACAACACCGGCGCGCTCGGCGCCAGCACCTGGCGGCACGTCGAGTTCATCGAGCAGGCGGGCGCCACCACCGACGTCCTCAACCGCACCGCCGACAGCGCGCTTACCGGCGACCGCGCGCTGCTCGGCACCGACACCACCAAGGTCGACCTGGGCATGCCCGCGGTGCAGCTGCCCGGTGCCGCGGGCGACGCGGAGCGCACCGAGTTCCGCTGGCTGATGGCCTCCAACGTGTGCAAGCACTGCACGCACGCCGGCTGCCTCGACGTCTGCCCGACGGGCGCGCTGTTCCGCACCGAGTTCGGCACGGTGGTGGTGCAGGACGACATCTGCAACGGCTGCGGCTACTGCGTGGCCGGCTGCCCGTTCGGGGTCATCGACCGGCGCGTGGGGGAGAAGGGCGTCACCAAGAACGCCGGCATCGCGCAGAAGTGCACGCTCTGCTACGACCGGCTCGGCGACGGCCTGCAGCCGGCGTGCTCCAAGGCCTGCCCCACGACGTCCATCCAGTTCGGCGACCTCGACGAGCTGCGCGAGCGCGCGCAGGCCCGCGTCGACGCGCTGCACGAGCAGGGCGTGACGAGCGCGCGGCTCTACGGCCACGACGAGCACGACGGCGTCGGGGGAGCGGGTGCCTTCTTCCTCCTGCTCGACGAGCCGGAGGTCTACGGCTTCCCGCCCGACCCGGTGGTCACCACGCGCGACCTGCCGCGCATGTGGAAGAAGGCGGCGCTCGCTGCCGCCACCATGCTCGCCGGCGCCGTCGCGGTCTTCGCCGGGGGCGGCGCGTGAGCAAGCGGGAGAAGACCGTCGTCCCGCCGGCGACGTTCACGAGCTACTACGGCCGTCCCGTCGTCAAGCCGACGCCGTGGGAGCACGACATCCCGGCGTACCTGTTCATGGGCGGCGTCGCCGCCGGCTCGTCGCTGCTGTCGGCGGGCGCCGACCTCACCGGCCGGCCGGTGCTGCGCCGGCGCGGCCGGCTCGCGGCGCTGTTCGCGCTGACGGTCAGCATGGTGGCGCTGGTGAAGGACCTCGGCCGGCCCGAGCGCTTCCACCACATGCTGCGCGTGGTCAAGCCGACGTCGCCGATGAGCGTCGGCACGTGGCTGCTCACCCTCTACGGGCCCTTCGCCGGGCTCGCCGCCGTGTCCGAGCTCGTGCCGCGCCGGCTGCGGCGCACCCTGCCCGGACGGCTGCTCGGCGCCGCCGCCCGACCGGCCGGCCTCACCGCCGCGGTCGTCGCCCCCACCGTCGCGTCGTACACCGCGGTGCTGCTGTCGAACACCTCCACGCCCACCTGGCACGACGCGCACGAGCACCTGCCGTTCGTCTTCGTCGGGTCGGCGTCGGCGGCGTCGGGCGGCTTCGGGCTGCTCGCCGCGCCCCTGTCGGAGAGCGGGCCCGCGCGCCGGCTCGCCGTCGGCGGCGCGCTGCTCGAGCTCGCGGTCGAGCACCGCATGGAGAGGGCGATGGGGCTCACCGCCGAGCCGCTGCACGAGGGCCACGCCGGCCGGCTCATGCGCGCGAGCAAGGCGCTCACCGCCGCCGGCGCCGTCGGGGCGCTGGTCAGCGGGCGCAGCCGCGTCCTGTCGGCGGTGTCCGGCGCCGCCCTGCTCGCCGGCTCCGCGTGCCTGCGGTTCGGCGTCTTCGATGCGGGGCAGGAGAGCGCGCGCGACCCCAAGTACACGGTGGTCCCCCAGCGCGAGCGTCTCGAGCGGAGGACCGCAGCAGCCGGAGAGAGGTAGCGGATGTCCGTCGCGTCCTTCCTGGACCGGGAGCGGTCCGTCGCGCCGGCGGGCTACAGCCGCTGGCTCGTCCCGCCCGCGGCGCTCGCGATCCACCTGTCGATCGGGCAGGTGTACGCGCTCAGCGTCTTCAAGACCCCGCTGGTCGAGCGCTTCGACACGAGCGAGACGGCCATCGCGATCGTCTTCTCGATCGCCATCGTCATGCTCGGCCTGTCGGCCGCCTTCGGCGGGACGTGGATGGAGCGCAACGGCCCGCGCAAGGCGATGGCGGCCTCGGCGCTGTTCTTCGTCACCGGCCTGCTGGTCGGCGGCCTGGGCATCGCCACCGAGCAGCTGTGGCTGCTGTACCTCGGCTACGGCGTCATCGGCGGCATCGGGCTGGGCCTGGGCTACATCTCGCCGGTCAGCACGCTCATCAAGTGGTTCCCCGACCGCCCGGGCCTCGCGACCGGCCTGGCCATCATGGGCTTCGGCGGCGGCGCCTTCATCGCCTCGAACCTGTCGAACGAGCTGCTGCAGGCCTACACCTCCGTGCCGGCCGAGGGCGTGCCGTCCGACGCCGTCGCGCCCGCCTTCTTCACCCTCGCCCTGATCTACGCGGCGTTCATGACCTTCGGCGTCCTGACCGTGCGCGTCCCGCCGGCCGGCTGGAAGCCCGCGGGCTTCGTGCCGCGCAAGGACACCGGCGGGTTGCGGACGTCGTCCCACGTCTCGGCCGCGCAGAGCATCAAGACGCCGCAGTTC
>DATMKB010000339.1:0-2783 GCA_035553635.1 Mycobacteriales bacterium | reverse complement strand
TCGGTGACCAGCGACGTCGTCAGCACCACGCGCGGGCCGAGGGCCTGCACCGCGGCGACGGCGTCCTTCACCGCGCCGAGCGACGTGGTGGCGGTGCCGGCGAGCAGGTCGAGCTCGTAGTGGTTGGGCGTGACGACGTCGGCGGCCGGCACGGCGTGCTCCCGCATGAGCTCCGGGATGCCCGGCCGGACGAAGACCCCGCGCCCGACGTCGCCCATGACGGGGTCGCAGCACCACACGGCGTCGGGGTTCGCGGCGCGCACCCGCTCGACCGCGCCGAGCACCGCGTGGCCGATGTCGGCCGATCCCAGGTAGCCGGACAGGACGGCGTCGCACGTGCCGAGCACGCCCTGCTCCGCGATGCCCTCGACCACCTCGTCGACCGCCTGGCCGTCGAAGACGCGCCCCCGCCACGCGCCGTAGCCGGTGTGGTTCGAGAACTGCACGGTGTGCACCGGCCAGACCTCGACGCCGAGGCGCTGGAGCGCGAAGACCGCGGAGGCGTTGCCGACGTGGCCGTAGGCGACGTGGGACTGGATCGACAGGACGCGCGTCACGGCGACAGGCTCTCAGACACCGCTCGCGCAGCGGCCGGGCTAGGGCAGGTGCACGTCCCGCGCGCCGGTGGACGCGTGCTCGAGCTCGAACAGGTACGGCTCGCCGTGGCGGTGCAGGACACCGGCGTGCGTGTGCGGGCGCGAGAGCACGCGTCCCGGCGCGAGGACCCTGCGCGCGGCCTGCGGCGCGTCCGCGAGGTCGAGCCGCAAGGTCACCGTGCCACCGTCGTAGGAGATGCCGTCGGCCGGCAGCGTCGCCAGGCGCGGCTCCGTCGCGTACCAGACCACGAAGTCGACCAGCGGTCGGAACGGGGTCTCGGCGCAGCTGTCGCGCAGGTAGGCCCGGGCCTCGCCGGCCTCCGGTTCGGCGACGACCGCCTGGTAGTAGCAGGAGCCGTCCTCGTCGAACCAGTCCCAGGTGAAGTAGCTCGCCGGTGGACGGTCCGCCAGGTCGCCCCGGACCTCCGTGCGGAACTCGACAGCCGCCAGTCGCCGCTGCTCGTCCAGGACCGGGACCACCCACGACGCGCAGATGTCGAGGCTCTCGACCACGGGCTCAGGGAGGGGCGTCGCCAGCGGCTCGTCCAGCCGCACCTGGTCGAGCAGCCCGGCACCGCACACGTCGGTGACCACCGGTGCCGGGGCCTCGTCGGCGTCCACCGGACCCGCTGCCAGCCCGGCCCCCAGGACCACGACCGTCGTCATGACAGCTCGTGCGCGCATGCCACGTCCCCACGTCGAAGGGGGCGCCGGCGCGGACGCTGCCACGTCCTGGCCCGTCTGACCAGGCCCGTCCGGCCGGCACGCGGCGCGGGCCCGTCAGGACCGCAGCAGCGCTCTGGCCACCGCGACGACGTCCACCGGAGAGGCGTGAGCCCCGGCGTGATGCGCACCGGCCGCCTCGCCGGGCGGCCCCGGCTCGAGGACGTGCGCGGAGCCCTCCTGGTCCTCGCCGTACGGCGCTGCGTCGGCTCCCGACCGGGGCGGCATGGACGCCACGGCGTCCGGCAGCCGCCAGCCGTGCCCGTCGACGGTGCAGGTGAGCGCCATCCGCCCCTGGTCGTCCACGAACAGCCGGACGGGGTGCGGTGCCCCGGGTCCGCTCACGTGCCCGATGGGGTGGGAGAAGGGCTGGTCCACGGTCACTCCCTCGCCAGTCCGCGTGCCTGAAGCTCGTGCAGGAAGTCGTCGCCCGGTGCCTGCTGGGCCAGCTGCGTGACGGCCCGCAGCGCCTGCTCCTTCTCGGCGTCCGCGGCGTCGGCCTGCGCGCCCCCGGCCCGTTGGCCGAAGTAGAAGCCGACGATCGTCGTCAGCAGGGGCGAGACGAGCGCGAGCAGGCCGACGAGGCGCGCGTTCGGGTCGTAGCCACCGCGCAGCTGCTCGGGGTACGCGCCGTCGGGCCCGGGGACGGGTGCGGCCGTCGGCGCCGGGTCCGCGAGCCTCGGCGGCACGTCCGCCGTCCGCACCGTCGCCCAGGCCACGTAGACGAAGAGCAGGAGCAGGCCGCCGGCCAGCACCACGGCGACAGCGCGGCCGGTGGTGCCGCCCGCCCCTTCGACCGCTCGCGCGGCGCGCGCCGCGGCCCTCCGGACGAGACCTCGTCCGTCCTGTGCGGCTGGTCGCGCCGCGTCGACCGTGCTCGTCACCGTCGTCGCCCCCCCTTGCGGCCGAGGAGGCGGCAGGGTCCATCCGGCCCAGGCCGGTGTCAAGACCCTGGACCCTCGCGAGGCGTCCAGGGACACGACCCGTGCCCGTCCTGGTCCTCGAGCGGTCCGACGGCGCCGGTCAGCCGCCGCGCGGACCCGGCGGGCCCTCGGTCAGACGGTCCTGCGCAACCAGGCACGCAGCGCCGACGTGACGTCCGCCGGGCGCTCCCAGGTCGCGAGGTGGCCGCAGCCGCCGAGGACGACGAGGTCGGCGCCCGGCACGGCGGCCGCCATCTCCACCGACCCGTCCGGCGGCGTCAGGAGGTCGTGCCGGCCGCACAGGACGAGGGTCGGCACGGCGACGTCGCCCATGTCCGGTCGGCTGTCCGGTCGCGACGCGATCGCCTCCTGGTGCCGCGCGTAGACCGGGGTGCCGTACCGGGAGGTCATGGACCAGAAGCGCCGCCGCAGCCCTTCGTCGGGCACGTGCTGCGGCGCGACGACCGCCGGCCACATGCGGTCGAAGACGGCCTCGTAGCCCTGCTCGCGCGCCAGGTCGACGAGCGCCCGCCGGTCCGCC
>DATMKB010000338.1:0-6686 GCA_035553635.1 Mycobacteriales bacterium | reverse complement strand
GCCGGGATCGCCGTCGTCACCGTCCTGTCGCGGGTGGTGGGCTTCGGCCGCACCGCCGTGCTCGGCCGCACCGTCGGCCCGACCTGCGTCGGCGACACCTACACCGCCGCCAACGCGCTGCCCAACGTCGTCTTCGAGGTCATGGCCGGCGGCGCCCTGGCCGGCCTCGTGGTGCCGGTGCTCGCCGGCGCCCTGGCCCGCGGAGACCGCGCGACGGCGTCGCGCACGGTGAGCGCGCTGCTCACCTGGACGGTGGCCGTGCTGCTGCCGGTGGCGCTGCTCGTGGCCCTCGCGGCGCCGCTGCTCGTGCGGGCGGTGCTCGGCGGGGAGGCGGCCTGCGACGGCGCGGTCGAGACCGGCGCTCGCATGCTGCGCGTCTTCGCCCCCCAGGTGGTGCTCTACGGCGTCGGCGTCGTGCTGGCGGGAGCGCTGCAGGCCGACCGGCGGTTCCTCGGGCCGGCGCTGGCGCCGCTGCTGTCGAGCCTCGTCGTCATCGGGGCGTACCTGGGCTACGCCGCCCAGCGACCGACCGGCCGGCTGGCGAGCCTCACCCCCGCCCAGGAGCTCACCCTGTCCGCGGGCACCACCGCCGGCGTCGCCGTCCTGTCGCTGTGCCTGCTCGTGCCGCTGCGCCGCACCGGCCTGCGGCTGCGGCCGTCGTGGCGGTTCCCCGACGGCGTCGCCGCCCGGGCTCGGGGGCTCGCCGGAGCGGGCGTGGCCGCGCTGGCCGCCCAGCAGCTGGCACTGGTCGTCGCCCTGCGCCTGGCGGCCGGCGGCACGGAGGGCTCCGTGGTGGTCCTCGCGCTCGCCACGGCCCTGTTCCTCGTGCCGTGGGCGGTGCTGGCAGTGCCGCTGGCCACCAGCGCCTTCCCCGTGCTGTCCGCGGCGGCGGAGGCCGGCGACGAGGAGGAGTACGCCGCGGTGGCCCGCCGCACGCTGCGGGCGGTCGTCGTCGTCGGCACCGGCTCGGCGGCGGTGCTCGCCGCGGCGGCCGCGCCGGCGGCCACGGTGCTGCTGCTGGGCGCTCCGGGCACGGGCGCGGGAGCGGCGGAGCTCGGCCGGGCGGTCGCCGCCTTCGCGCCCGGGCTCGTCGGGTACGGCCTGGTGGCGCTGCTGTCCCGGGCGCTGTACGCGCGCGGCCGAGGGCGGGCGGCCGCCGCCGGCACGGTCGGCGGCTGGCTCGCGGTCGTCGTCGCCGACGTCGCCCTCGTGACCGCGCTGCCCGACGTCGACCGGGTGGTGCTGCTCGGTGCCGGCCACTCGGTCGGCACCACGGTCGGGGCGCTGCTGCTGCTGGCGGCCCTGCGGCGCGCCGCGCCCGGCGCCGTGCGCGGTGCTGGGCGGGGACTGCTGACCGGCACCGTCGCCGCGGGCGCGGGCGTCGCAGCCGCCGCCGTGGTACCGCTGTCCGGTACCACTTCGGTACCGGAGGCGCTCGTCGCCGGGGCCGTGCTGGCCGCCGTGGCCGGGGCGGTGCACCTGGCCCTGGTCCGGGTGCTCGATCCTGACGGCGTGCGGAGCGTGCTGCGTGGCTGAGCTGAGCCGGCTCGACGGCCGGCGGGTGCTGCTGGTGCTCGCCACGAGCGCCGGCGGGGTCGGCGTGCACGCGCGCTCGCTCGCCGCCGGGCTGGCGGCCCGCGGCGCCGAGGTGGTGGTGGCGGCACCGTCGAGCACCCAGGCGGTCTTCGGCTTCCCGCGGCACGCGCCGGTGGAGGTCGGCGGGCGCCCCTCCCCGCGCGACGCGGCCGCCGTGCGGGCCCTGCGGCGCCTGGCCCGGGACGCCGACGTCGTGCACGCGCACGGGCTGCGAGCGGGGGCTCTCGCCGCGCTCGCCGGCGCCCGCCCGCTGGTGGTGAGCTGGCACAACCCCGGCGAGGGGCGGCTCGGCGCGGCGCTCGAGCGCCTCACCGCCCGGCGCGCCGACGTCGTCCTCGCGGCCTCCGACGACCTCGCCGCCCGCGCCCGCGCCGCGCGCGGCCGCGACGTCCGGCTGGCGCCCGTCGCCCCGCCGCCGCTGGTGCCCACCGGCCGCGACCCCGGGCTCGGCGCGCCGCTGGTGCTCGCCGTCGGCCGGTTGCACCCGCAGAAGGGCTACGACGTGCTGGTGCAGGCGCTGCCGCTGCTCGGCGACGCCGTCGTGGCCGTCGCCGGCGACGGGCCGCTCGAGGCTGAGCTGCGGGCCGCCGCGCCGCAGGTGCGCTGGCTCGGCCGCCGCGACGACCTCGCCGACCTCTACGCCGCCGCCGACGTCGTCGTCCTGCCGTCGCGCTGGGAGGCCCGCTCGCTCACCGCCCAGGAGGCGCTGCGCGCCGGGCGCCCGCTGGTGGCCACGGCCGTCGGCGGCCTGCCGGGGCTGCTGCGCGACGGCGCCGTGCTCGTGCCGCCGGGCGACGCCGGGGCCCTCGGCCGCGCCGTGCGGGCCCTGCTCGACGACCCGGCGGCCGCGGCGGCGCTGGCCGAGCGGGGCCGCGCCGTCGCCGCCACCTGGCCCGACGAGGACGACGCCGTGACGCAGGCCGCGGCGCTCTACGCCGAGCTGCTCGGCCCGTGAGGCGCCTGCTGCTGGCCCTCGGGCTCGTGCTGCTGGCCGCGTCGCCCGCCGCCGCGCAGGAGCCGGCCGACCTGGCCGGCGACGTGGCCGGGACGCGGGTGGTGGTCGTCGGCGCCCCGGGGCTGCGGTGGGACGACGTCGACCCGTTCAGCACGCCGGTGCTGCACCGGCTGGCGCAGGACGCCGCCGTCGGCGTGCTGTCGGTGCGGGCGCGTCCCCTCGTCGGCTGCCCGCCCGACGGCTGGCTCACCCTCGGCGCGGGTGGCCGCGCGGAGGCCTTCGGCGTCCCGTGCGAGGGCGGCCCCCCGCCGGACGACCTGCGTGCGCGCAACCTCGCCACCCGCGAGGTGGCCGACGTCCGCGCCCTCGCCGACGCCCTCGCCGACGACGGCCGCTGCCTGGCCGCCCGCGGCGCCGGCGCCGCGCTCACCGGCGGCGACCCGGACCGCCGCTGCCCCGTGCTGGTCGTCGAGGCGCCGGCCGTCACCGGCGACGCGGGGGAGCGGCGGCGCCGCGCCGCCGAGGTCGACGCCGTCGTCGGGGCGGTGCAGGCCGCCCGGTCGGAGGGCAGCGACCTGCTGGTGGTGGGCGTCTCGGCGGCCGCGGGGGAGAGCACCGCCCACCTGCACCTGGCGCTCGCCGACGGCCCGTCGTTCGCGCCGGGCGCGCTGCGCTCGGCGTCGACCCGGCGCGCCCCGTACGTCCAGCTCGTCGACGTGGCGCCCACGGTGCTCGACCTGCTCGACCTGCCGCGGCCCGACGGCGTCGTCGGGCAGCCGTGGCGGTCGTCCGGCACGGCGCCGGGCGTCGAGGCGCTCGCCGGCCTCGACGCGCGGGCCGTCGCGGCCCGGGCCACGACCGTGCCGTTCTTCGTCGTCCTGCTCGCCGGGCTGCTGGGAGCCCTCGCGGCCGCGCGGGCCCGCCGCTCCTGGCGGACCGCCGAGGTGGCGGGGCTCGCGGCGGTCGCGGCGCTCGGGGCGTCGGCCCTCGCCGTGCTCGTGCCGTGGTGGCGGGCGCCCGTCCCGCTGCTCGGGCTGCTCGCGGTGACCGGCCTGCTCACCGCCGGCGCCGTCGCGCTGGCCCGGCGCACCCGGCGGCCGGTGCTCGCCGTGGTCGGGGGCCTGGCCGTCCTGCTGGTGGGCGACCTGCTCACCGGCGCGCGGCTGCAGCTCGACACGCCCGTGGGCTACTCGCCGCTCGTGGCCGGGCGGTTCGCCGGGCTCGGCAACGTCGGCTTCGGCGTCGTCGCCGCGGCGGTGCTGCTGGCCCTGGCGCTCTCGGTGCGGGGGCGCGGTACCGCTCTCGGCGGCGCCGCGGCCGTCGTGGCGGTCGGCGCGCCGTCCTTCGGCAGCGACGTCGGCGGCGTCCTCGCGCTCGTGCCGGGGCTCGTCGTGCTCGGCCTGCTGCGGTCGGGCCGCCGGGTGCGGCTGCCGCTGCTCGCCGCCGCCGGCGCGGCCGGGGCAGCGGTGGTCGTCGTCTTCGGCCTCCTCGACCTCCGCCGGCCGGCCGATCGCCGCACCCACCTCGGCCGGTTCCTGCAGGACGTCGTCGACGGCCGCGCCGGCACCGTCCTGGTCCGGAAGGCCGGGGCAGTCGTCGACCTGCTCACCGCGAACGCCCTGACCCTGCTCCTGCCGGTCGTGCTCGCGGCGGCCGTGCTGCTCGTCCTGCGCCCGCCGGCCCCGCTGCGGCGGCTGCTCGACGCCGTGCCGGCCTGGCGGCACGGGCTGGCCGCGGTGGGCGCGGCGTCGGGCGTCGGGCTGGTCGTCAACGACAGCGGCCCGGCCGTGCCGGCGCTCGCACTGCTCGTCGCCGGGCCGGCGACAGTCGCCCTCCTCGCGCGTGTCGCGGGCCGCCCGGGGAACGAGGGACCGCGAGACGGTTAGAGTGGCCTCCCGTGCAGCGGACGGCCGGTCCGCTCCTGTCGCACGGGAGTCTCCTTGGTCAAGCCGAGCCGGACCTGCCACCTGTTCGTCACCGGCGGAGTGGCCTCCTCGCTCGGCAAGGGGCTCACCGCCAGCTCGCTGGGCCGCCTGCTCAAGGCGCGCGGGCTCCGGGTCACGATGCAGAAGCTCGATCCGTACCTCAACGTCGACCCCGGGACGATGAACCCGTTCCAGCACGGCGAGGTCTTCGTCACCGACGACGGCGCCGAGACCGACCTCGACGTCGGGCACTACGAGCGGTTCCTCGACGAGGACCTGTCGGGCGGCAACAACGTCACGACCGGCCAGGTCTACAGCGCCGTCATCGCCAAGGAGCGCCGCGGCGAGTACCTCGGCGGCACGGTGCAGGTCATCCCGCACATCACCAACGAGATCAAGGACCGGGTCCTCGCCCTCGGCGGGCCCGACGTCGACCTCGTCATCACCGAGATCGGCGGCACGGTCGGCGACATCGAGTCGCTGCCGTTCCTCGAGGCCGCGCGGCAGGTGCGCCAGGAGGTCGGCCGCGCCCACTGCTTCTTCCTGCACGTGTCGCTCGTGCCCTACATCGGCCCGTCCGGCGAGCTGAAGACCAAGCCGACGCAGCACTCCGTGCAGGCGCTGCGCTCGATCGGCATCCAGCCCGACGCCGTCGTCTGCCGCTCCGACCGGCCGCTGCACGACGGCATCAAGCGCAAGATCGCGCAGATGTGCGACGTCGACGAGGAGGCCGTGGTCTCCGCGCCCGACGCGCCGTCGATCTACGACATCCCGAAGGTCCTGCACGCCGAGCGCCTCGACGCCTACGTCGTGCAGCGGCTGCAGCTGCCGTTCCGCGACGTCGACTGGACCGACTGGGAGCAGCTGCTGCAGCGGGTGCACCGCCCGGCCCGCGAGGTCACCGTCGCGCTGGTCGGCAAGTACGTCGACCTGCCCGACGCCTACCTGTCGGTCACCGAGGCCCTGCGCGCCGGCGGCTTCGCCAACGACGCCAAGGTGCACATCCGGTGGGTCCCGTCCGACGACTGCGAGACCCCCGAGGGCGCCTCCAGGGCGCTGGAGGGCGTCGACGGCGTCCTCGTGCCGGGCGGGTTCGGCGTCCGGGGCATCGAGGGCAAGCTCGGCGCCATCCGGCACGCCCGCGAGTGCAAGGTGCCGGTGCTCGGCCTGTGCCTGGGCCTGCAGTGCATGGTCATCGAGGTGGCGCGCAACCTCGCCGGCATCGAGAAGGCCAGCTCCGCGGAGTTCGACACCACGACGCCCGACCCCGTCATCGCCACGATGGCCGACCAGGAGGACGTCGTCGCCGGCGAGCGGGACATGGGCGGCACCATGCGCCTGGGCCTGTGGCCGACGTCGCTGCTCAAGGGGTCGGTGGCGGCGCGGGCCTACGGCGACGACCCGGCCACCGAGCGGCACCGCCACCGTTACGAGGTCAACAACGCCTACCGCCCGCAGCTCGAGGCGGCCGGCCTCGTCTTCTCCGGCACGTCTCCCGACGGGCGCCTGGTGGAGATCGCCGAGCTGCCCGAGGACGTGCACCCGTTCTTCGTCGGGACGCAGGCGCACCCGGAGTTCCGGTCCCGGCCCACCCGGGCGCACCCGCTGTTCCGCGCGTTCATCGAGGCGTCGCTGACCTTCGCCGACGGCCGCATGCTCCCGCTCTCGTGAGCGAGCACGACTACGAGGTCCTCTCCACCGAGGTCGCGTTCACCGGCCGCGTCATCGAGGTCCACAAGGACGAGGTGGCCATGCCGGGCGGCACCACGTCCCAGCGCGACGTCGTCGTGCACCCGGGCGCCGTCGCCGTCGTGGCGCTGGGCGAGAGGGGCGTCCTGCTCGTCGACCAGTACCGGCACCCGGTGCGCCGCCGCATGACCGAGCTCCCTGCCGGGCTGCTCGACAAGGCGGAGGAGTCGGCGCTGCTCGCCGCCCAGCGCGAGCTCGCCGAGGAGGCCGGGCTGGCCGCGCGCACCTGGCACGTCCTCGTCGACGTGCTGTCGAGCGTCGGCATGACCGACGAGGCGGTGCGCATCTACCTGGCGCGCGACCTGTCCGAGGTCGAGCGGGACGTGCAGGAGCACGAGGAGCAGGAGATGACCTCCGCCTGGGTGCCGCTCGACGACGCCGTGCGGCGGGTGCTCGCGGGCGAGATCGAGAACGGCATCTGCTGCACCGGCCTGCTGGCGGCCGACCGGGCGGCCCGCGAC
>DATMKB010000337.1:0-7676 GCA_035553635.1 Mycobacteriales bacterium | reverse complement strand
AACGGCTTCCGCGAGCGCGAGCTCGTCCTCGACGCGCTCGAGATGATCACCGGCCTGCGCATGAACCACGCGTACGTGCGGCCGGGCGGCGTCGCGCAGGACCTCCCGCCGGGCGCCGAGGAGAAGATCCGCGAGCTGCTCGAGATCCTCCCCGAGCGGTTCGAGGGCATCGACAAGCTGCTGGTCGGCAACCCGATCTGGAAGGACCGCACGGTCGGCGTCGGGCACCTCGACGTGCAGGGCTGCATCGCCCTCGGGCTCACCGGGCCGATCCTGCGGGCCTCGGGCCTGCCGTGGGACCTGCGCAAGACCGACCCGTACTGCGGCTACGAGACCTACGACTTCGACGTCGTCACGAGCACCCGTGCCGACTCCTACGGCCGCTTCCTCGTGCGCGTCGGCGAGCTGCGCGAGTCGCTCAAGATCGTCGAGCAGGCGCTCGACCGGCTCGAGCCCGGCCCGGTCATGGTGGAGGACACCAAGATCGGCTGGCCGGCGCAGCTGGCGATCGGCAGCGACGGCATGGGCCAGTCGCTCGACCACGTCAAGAAGATCATGGGCACCTCGATGGAGGCGCTCATCCACCACTTCAAGCTCGTCACCGAGGGCTTCCGGGTGCCGCCCGGCCAGGTCTACACGGCGGTCGAGAGCCCCCGCGGCGAGCTCGGCTTCCACGTCGTCAGCGACGGCGGCACGAGGCCCTACCGCGTGCACGTCCGCGACCCTTCCTTCACGAACCTGCAGGCCACCAGCGCGATGTGCGAGGGCGGCATGCTCGCCGACGCCATCGCCGCGGTCGCCGGCATCGACCCCGTCATGGGTGGAGTGGACCGCTAGATGCTCACCGACAAGACCCGCGCGGAGGCCCGCGAGATCATCGCGCGCTACCCGCAGCCCCGGTCGGCGCTGCTGCCGATGCTGCACCTGGTGCAGTCGGAGGAGGGCTACGTCAGTCCCGAGGGCATCGCGCTGTGCGCGGAGGAGCTCGGGCTCACCAAGGCCGAGGTCGGCGCCGTCGCGACCTTCTACACGATGTACCGCCGCCGGCCCGCCGGCGACTACCACGTCGGCGTCTGCACCAACACGCTGTGCGCGGTGCTCGGCGGCGACGCGATCATGGACTCGGTGAAGGAGCACCTCGGCATCGGTCACAACGAGACCACCGAGGACGGCAAGATCTCGCTCGAGCACATCGAGTGCAACGCGGCCTGCGACTACGCGCCCGTCGTGATGGTCAACTGGGAGTTCTACGACGACCAGACGCCGTCGTCGGTGCGCGAGCTGATCGACGCCGCGCGCGCGGGCAACCCGCCGCCGCCCACCCGCGGGCCCTCGAAGCTCTGCACCTTCAAGCAGGTCTCGCGCGTGCTCGCCGGCTTCAACGACGGCCTGGCGAACGAGGGCGTGCAGGCCGGTCCGGCCACGCTCGCCGGGTTCCAGATCGCGCAGGAGCGCGGCGAGTCCGCGCCGCCCTTCCCGCAGCAGCAGTCCGAGCAGTCGGAGGCCTGACCCGTGCCGCTCACCCCCGTCCTGTCCCGCTCCTGGGGCGACGCCGACTCCTTCACCCTCGACGGCTACGTCCGCCACGGCGGGTACACGGCGCTGCCCAAGGCGCTGCAGATGGAGCCCGACGCGCTCATCCAGCTCGTCAAGGACTCCGGCCTGCGCGGCCGCGGCGGCGCCGGCTTCCCCACCGGCATGAAGTGGGGCTTCATCCCCCAGGGCACCGAGGGCCAGGCCGCCAAGCCGCACTACCTCGTCGTCAACGCCGACGAGAGCGAGCCGGGCACCTGCAAGGACACCCCGTTCCTCATGGCGAACCCGCACGAGCTCGTCGAGGGCGTCGCGATCGCCTGCTACGCGATCCGCGCGAGCTTCGCCGTCATCTACGTGCGCGGCGAGATCGTGCACGTCATCCGCCGCCTGCAGCAGGCCGTCGCCGACGCCTACGCCGCCGGCCACCTCGGCCAGGACATCGCCGGCTCGGGCTTCAGCCTCGACGTCGTGGTGCACGCCGGCTCCGGCGCCTACATCTGCGGCGAGGAGACGGCGCTGCTCGACTCGCTCGAGGGCTACCGCGGCCAGCCGCGGCTGCGCCCGCCGTTCCCGGCGACGCACGGCCTGTACGCGAGCCCGACCGTCGTCAACAACGTCGAGTCCATCGCGAGCGTCCCGTCGATCGTCAACGGCGGCGCCGAGTGGTTCTCCTCGATGGGCACCGAGAAGAGCAAGGGCTACACGCTCTACTCGCTGTCGGGCCACGTGAAGCGCCCCGGCCAGTACGAGGCGCCGCTCGGCATCACGCTGCGCGAGCTGCTCGAGCTCGGCGGCGGCATGCGCGAGGGCCACGAGCTGAAGTTCTGGACACCGGGCGGCAGCTCCACCCCGCTGCTCACCGCCGAGCACCTCGACGTGCCCCTCGACTACGAGGGCGTCGCGTCGGTCGGCTCGATGCTCGGCACCAAGGCGCTGCAGTGCTTCGACGAGACCACGTGCGTCGTGCGCGCCGTCCTGCGCTGGACGGAGTTCTACGCGCACGAGTCGTGCGGCAAGTGCACGCCCTGCCGCGAGGGCACCTACTGGATGGTGCAGATCCTCAAGCGGCTCGAGGCCGGGAACGCGACCGAGGACGACATCGCGACGCTGCTCGACACGTGCGACAACATCTTCGGCCGCTCGTTCTGCGCGCTCGGCGACGGCGCCACGAGCCCGATCGTGTCCGGCGTCCAGCACTTCCGCGACGAGTTCGTCGCGCACCTGGACGGGCGCGGCTGCCCCTTCGACCCGCACGCGTCGACCGTGTTCGCCGCGGCTGGAGCTGCTCGATGACCGTCACCACGTCGACCACCGGCACCGCCGACGGCGTCCCCGACCGCACCGACCTCGTCACCCTGACCATCGACGGGTTCGAGGTCGCGGTGCCCAAGGGCACGCTCGTCATCCGCGCGGCCGAGCTGCTCGGCATCCAGATCCCGCGCTTCTGCGACCACCCGCTGCTCGACCCGGTCGGCGCGTGCCGCCAGTGCATCGTCGAGGTGGAGGGCCAGCGCAAGCCGCTCACCGCCTGCACCACGACGGTGTCCGAGGGCATGGTGGTCAAGACCCAGCTCACGAGCCCGGTCGCCAAGAAGGCGCAGGAGGGCACGCTCGAGCTGCTGCTCATCAACCACCCGCTCGACTGCCCGGTCTGCGACAAGGGCGGCGAGTGCCCGCTGCAGAACCAGACGATGACGAACGGGAACGCCGAGTCGCGCTTCTCCGACGTCAAGCGCACCTACCCCAAGCCGATCGCCATCTCGACCCAGGTGCTGCTCGACCGCGAGCGCTGCGTGCTCTGCGCCCGCTGCACGCGCTTCCAGCAGCAGGTCGCCGGCGACCCGTTCATCGAGCTGTTCGAGCGCGGCGCCCTGCAGCAGGTCGCCATCTACACCGACCAGCCGTTCGAGAGCTACTTCTCCGGCAACACGGTGCAGATCTGCCCCGTCGGCGCGCTGACCGGCGCCGCCTACCGCTTCCGCGCCCGCCCGTTCGACCTCGTCTCGACGCCGATGGTCTGCGAGCACTGCGCCTCCGGGTGCGCGCTGCGCACCGACCACCGCCGCGGCAAGGTGCTGCGCCGCCTGGCCGGCGACGACCCGGCGGTGAACGAGGAGTGGAACTGCGACAAGGGCCGCTGGGCCTTCACCTACGCGTTCCAGTCCGACCGCATCACCTCCCCGCTCGTGCGCGACTACGACACCGGGCGGCTCGTCCCGGCGTCGTGGACCGAGGCGCTCGAGCGCGCCGCCCGCGGCCTGCGCTACGCCCGCGAGGGTGGCGGCGTCGGCGTGCTGCCGGGCGGCCGGCTCACCGTCGAGGACGCGTACGCCTACAGCAAGTTCGCCCGCACCGTCCTCGGCACCAACGACGTCGACGCCCGCGTGCGCCCGCACTCCGACGAGGAGCTCGATCTGCTCGCGTCGCACGTCGCCGGGCGCTACGCCGGCCAGGCCGGCGTCGTCACCTACGACGACGTCGAGCGGGCGCGCACAGTGCTGCTCGTCGGCTTCGAGCCGGAGGAGGAGTCGCCGATCCTCTTCCTGCGCCTGCGCAAGGCCGTGCGCCGCACCGGCACCCGCGTGTTCACCGTCGCGCCGTTCCGCTCGCCGGGCGCCGTGAAGACCGCCGCGCGCCTGCTCCCCGCCGTCCCCGGCGGCGAGGCCGCGGTGCTCGAGGGCCTGCAGGGCGCCACCGAGGGCCCCGCCGCCGAGCTGTGGGCCGCGCTGCAGGAGCCGGGCGCGGTCGTCGTCGTCGGCGAGCGCCTCGCGGCGCACCCCGGCGCGTACTCGGCGGCCGCCCGCCTGGCCGAGACCACCGGCGCGTCCCTGGCGTGGGTCCCGCGGCGCGCGGGCGAGCGCGGCGCCGTCGACGCCGGCGCCCTGCCGACGCTGCTGCCCGGCGGCCGCTCGGTGTCCGACGTCGCCGACCGCTCCGAGGTGGCCGCCGTCTGGGGCGCCTCGCTGCCCGACGGCCGCGGCCGCGACCTCACCGGCATCCTCGAGGCCGTGAAGGGCGGCGAGCTGCAGGGCCTGCTCGTCGGCGCGGTCGACCCCGCCGACTGCCCCGACCCATACCTGGCGCTCGACGCCCTCGACGCCGCCCAGTTCGTCGTGAGCCTCGAGCTCCGGCGCTCGCCGGTCACCGACCGCGCCGACGTCGTCCTGCCCGTCGCCGCAGCCGTGGAGAAGAGCGGCACGTTCCTCGACTGGGAGGGCCGCGCCCGCCCGTTCGACACCGTGCTGCGCCAGTCCGGCGCGCTGCCGGACGTCCGCGTCCTGCACGTGCTCGCCGACGAGATGGGCGTCCCCCTCGGCGTGCCCGACGTCCCGTCCGCGCGCGCCGAGATCGCCCGCCTGGGCGCCACCACCGAGCGCCCGGCTGCGCCGCGCACCGCCGCGGGCGAGGTCGCCGCCCCGGAGGCAGGCGAGGCCGTCCTCGCCTCCTGGCACTGGCTGCTCGACGACGGCTCCCTGCAGGACGGCGAGCCGTTCCTGGCCGGCACCGCCAAGGCGCCGCGCCTGCACCTGTCGCCGGCCACCGCCGCCGAGGTCGGCGCGGCCGAGGGCGACCTGGTCACCGTGTCGTCCGACCGCGGCAGCGTGACGCTGCCGCTCGTCGTCGCCGACCTGCCCGACCGCGTGGTCTGGGTGCCGATGCGCACGCCGGACGCCGCGGTGCGCCGCGACCTCGCGGTGCTGCCGGGCTCGGTGGTGCGGCTGTCCGCAGGACCGACGGCGACCGCGGCTGCCCAGGGCGGCTCCAACGAGGGCGAGGTCTGACGTGGGCGACAACCAGCTGCCGCTGACCAGCTTCGGCAACGAGCCGCTGTGGCTCATCGCGCTCAAGGCGCTGTTCGTCTTCGTGCTGCTCGTCGTCATGACGCTGCTGTGCATCTGGGGCGAGCGGCGCGTCGTGGCGCGGATGCAGCAGCGCTCGGGCCCGAACCGCGTCGGCCCCTTCGGCATCGGCCAGGGCCTGGCCGACGGCTTCAAGCTGGCGCTGAAGGAGGACATCATCCCGGCGATGGCCGACAAGCCGGTCTACGTGCTGGCGCCGATCATCTCCGCGATCCCCGCGTTCCTCGCGTTCAGCGTCATCCCGTTCGGCCCGGCCGTGAGCATCGGCGGCAACGAGACCGCGCTGCAGCTCACCGACCTCAACGTCGGCGTCCTGTGGATCCTCGCCTGCGCGAGCTTCGGCGTGTACGGCATCGTCCTGGCCGGCTGGTCGAGCGGGTCCACCTACCCGCTGCTCGGCTCGCTGCGGTCGGCCGCGCAGGTCATCAGCTACGAGATCGCCATGGGCCTCGCGCTCGTCGCGGTCTTCCTCTACGCCGGCTCGCTGTCGACGTCGGAGATCGTCGCGGCGCAGGCGGAGGGCGGCAGCCTCGGGCCGGTCCCGCTGCCGGGCTGGTTCCTGTTCGTGCTGCCGGTGTCGTTCGCCATCTACGTCATCGCGATGACCGGCGAGACCAACCGCGCGCCGTTCGACCTCCCCGAGGCCGAGTCCGAGCTGGTCGGCGGCTTCCACACCGAGTACAGCTCGCTGAAGTTCGCGATGTTCTTCCTCGCCGAGTACATCAACATGGTCACCGTCTCGGCGCTGGCGACCACGCTGTTCCTCGGCGGCTGGATGGCGCCGTTCCCGTTCTCGCGGGTCGAGTTCCTCAACTCGGGCTTCTTCCCGATCGTGTGGTTCCTCCTCAAGACCGCGGTCTTCATCTTCTTCTTCATCTGGCTGCGCGGCACGCTCCCGCGGATGCGCTACGACCAGTTCATGCGCTTCGGCTGGAAGTTCCTCGTGCCGGCCGCGCTGGTCTGGATCATGCTCGTCGCCACCGTCCGCATCCTGTCGATCGAGGCGGAGGACCGCCGCACCGTGTTCATCGCGGTGCTGGGCACGCTTGCGGTGCTGGCAGCCGTCTGGTCGTTCTGGCCTCAGGGGAACAGCACGGCGCAGCCCGAGAAGGCCACCGGTGAGCCCGAGACGCTCGAGGACCTGCAGTCCGCGATCGTCCCGGCCGAGCAGGGCGGGTTCCCCGTCCCGCCGCTCGACCTCGTCGTGCCGCCGACGCCCCGCAGCCGCCGCTCGGCCGTGACGTCGGGCGCCCCGGCCGCGGCGGCGGGCGTGACCGGCGTCGACGCGAGCGAGCGCCTCACCGGCGTCGAGCCGGGCGCCGTGGAGAAGGACCCGCGCGCCGACACGCCGCACGAGCGCGGTCCCGGCGAGCAGGGCAGCAGCACGAGCGAGGAGATCTGACGTGGCGGGCCTGTTCGACCCCGTGAAGGGCTTCGGGGTCACCTTCTCGACGATGTTCAAGAAGGTGACCACCGAGCAGTACCCGGAGGAGGTCAAGGCGACGGCGCCGCGCTACCACGGGCGGCACGTCCTCAACCGGCACCCCGACGGCCTGGAGAAGTGCATCGGCTGCGAGCTGTGCGCCTGGGCCTGCCCGGCCGACGCCATCTACGTCGAGGGCGCCGACAACACCGACGAGGCGCGCTACTCGCCGGGCGAGCGGTACGCCTCGACGTACCAGATCAACTACCTGCGCTGCATCTTCTGCGGCCTGTGCATCGAGGCGTGCCCGACGCGGTCGCTGACGATGACCAACGAGTACGAGCTGGCCGACGACAGCCGGCGCGACCTCATCTTCACCAAGGAGCAGCTGCTCGCCCCGCTGCTGCCCGGCATGGAGCAGCCGCCGCACCCGATGCGCCTAGGCGACAGCGACACCGACTACTACCTCGGGGTCGGCAACAGCGTCTCGCCGGTCCCCGGGGACCCCGCGAGCGAGGGGCGGCTGTCCGACTCCTCGCGCGACCAGGTCGGCGAGTCCTCGACCGCCGCGGGGACGGGGGCCGGCCGATGAGCCCCGACCCGCTCGTGCTCGCCGCCGTGAGCACCGGCGAGGCCGTCGCCTTCTGGGTGCTCGGGCCCCTCGCGGCGATCGCCGCCGTGATGATGGTCGTGGCCCGCAAGGCGGTGCACTCCGCTCTGTTCCTCGCGGCCGTGATGCTCTGCCTGGCCGGCCTCTACGCCGCCCAGGACGCGCCGTTCCTCGCCGCCGCGCAGGTCATCGTCTACACCGGCGCGGTCCTCATGCTGTTCCTGTTCGTCCTCATGCTCGTCGGCGT
>DATMKB010000336.1:0-12428 GCA_035553635.1 Mycobacteriales bacterium | reverse complement strand
TCCTCGGCGACCGCGACGGCGTCACCGTCATCGGCGGCGCCCGGCGCGAGGCCTTCGCCTGGACCGGGCGGGCCACGGTCACCGGCCTCGGCGGCGACGACCGGCTGCTGGTGGACCTGCGCGCAGCGAGCGGCGCCGACGTGACGTTCGAGGGCGGCGCGGGCAGCGACACGCTCCTGGTCACCGGGACGGACCAGCGCGAGGACCTCTTCCTCGACGTCGTGTCCGGCCGCTCGGTCCTCACCCAGCGCGCGCTCGGGGCCACCGACCGGGTGCTCGTGGAGGTCGACCACGCGGGCGCCGAGCGGGTGCAGGTCGCCGCCGGCGACGGCGCCGACCGCATCGCTGTCCGCCGCACGCTCGTGCAGCACGACCTCGACCTGGGCGCGGGCGACGACCTCGTCGTCGTCGGCTCGCGGGCCGGCCACCTCGACGCCGGGACCGGCCGCACCGACCAGCGCTTCCCGGCCGACGGCAGCGTGCTCACCGGGATCGCCGGCCTCGTCACCGTCACCGGCTCCGCCGGCCGCGACGTCCTGCGCGTCGACGCGACCGGCGACACCACCGGGCTCGTCGGCGGCCTGACCAGCGACCGCGTGACCGGCCTCGGCACCGCCCAGCCGCTGGTCTACGTCCAGCTCGAGGACGTCGAGATCACCCTCGGCCGCGGGGCCGACGCCTTCGTCGTCGACAGCACGCACACCGGCGCTGACCTCACGGCCCGCGTCGCCACCGGCGCCGGCGACGACGTCGTGCTCGTGCAGTCCGCCGACGCGCCGCTGCAGGTCGACCTCGGCGACGGCGACGACGTCGTCCGCGTCAGCAGCACCGCGACCGGCGAGGGCGTCGTCACCGGCGCCCGCGCCGCGCTGGCCCTGCTCGCCGGGAGCGGCACCGCCGACCTGCTCGTGGTCGACGACCGGACGACGGTGCTCGACCGCGTCGGCGTCCTCACGGACACCACCCTGGCCGGCCTGGGCACGGCGCTCGCCGGCACGGTGCCCACGCTCGTGCAGGTCGTCGACCTGCGCGGCGCCACCGGCGGCAGCTTCCGCCTGCGCGTCGACGGCCGGGAGACCGCAGCCCTCGCGCACAGCGCGACGGCGGCCCAGGTCGTCACCGCGCTCGAGGCCCTCGTCGGACCGCACCGGGTGGCCGTGCAGCGCGAGGCCGACCGCCTGACCGTCACCTGGCTCGGCGTCCTCGCCGGCCTGCCCGGCCACGCGCAGGCGCTCACCGTCGTCGCCGACGGCCTCGTGGGCTCCCGCGGTGCCGCCGTGACGCCGCTGGCCGCTCCGCGCGCCCCGGCGCTCGTGCAGGTGGTCGAGGTGCTCGGCGCGGCCGAGGGGCAGTTCCAGCTGCGCCTCGCCGACGGGCGCCTCACCGGGCGGCTGGACCACGACGCCACCGCCGAGAAGGTCGACCGCGCCCTGGAGGCCCTGCTCGGCGCCGGTGCGGTGGAGGTCACCGCCACCGGGGGCCGCTGGACCGTCCGCTCGACCGTCGCGCTGGCCGAGCGCGGCCGCATCGCCGAGGTCGTCCGGCTCGGCCTGGCCGGCGCGCCCGGCGTCGAGGTGACCAGCCGCGTCCTCACCATGACCGACGGGCTCACCACGTACGGCGGCTTCGAGGGCGTGCAGGTAACGCTCGGCCGCGGCAGCGACGTCCTGCTCGTCGACGACACCGTGACGCCGGCCGGCGGGGTCGACGGGCGCACCGTCGTCGACGCCGGTGCGGGGGACGACCGCGTGCTCGTCGAGGCCGTCGGCGGCACGACGCTGGTCAACGGCCAGGACGGCGACGACTGGCTCGTGGTCAACGCCGTGCCGGACCTGCCCGGAGCGCCGAACCCGATGGACGGCCGCCGCCTGCGCCTCAACGGCGGCGCCGGCTCCGACTACGCCCTCGTGGGCGTCTTCGGCTCCGGCGACTCCCGGATCGACGTCGTCGACACCGGCGCCACCGGCACCGACGTCCTCGTCGTCAACGGCACCGCGATGCCCGACGTCTTCCTGCTCCGCAACCGCCTCGTCGGGCTGCTGAGCGACAAGGGCACCGACGGCCTGTACCGGTCGGTCGAGCGCGTCACCTACACCGACGCCATCGACGGCACCGTCGTCCTCAACACGCACGGCGGCGACGACCACGTCGCCTTCGACGACGTCGCGTCGTTCTTCGTCGTGAACGGCGGCGCCGGCAACGACCGGTTCAGCATCGGCCAGCTGTTCACCGCCTACAGCACCACCGACGAGTTCGGCCTGCCGACGTCGGAGACCGACCTGGGCTTCGCCGAGGCGTTCTTCGACGCGGACCGCGGCTGGCTGTCGAACGGCAACTCGATGCCCGTCACCATCCACGGCGGCACCGGCGACGACGTGTTCGACGTCTTCCGCAACAAGAAGGAGCTCTTCCTCAACGGCGACGACGGCGACGACACCTTCGTCGTGCGCAGCTTCGTCTCGGAGTCCGCGGTGAGCGCCGTCAACAGCGGCGACGGCCGGGACTACATCGAGTACGCGCGCAACGCCCCGGTGAGCATCGACGGCGGTGCGGGCTTCGACACGATCGTCGTCGTCGGCACCGCGCTCGACGACCTGTTCGTGGTCACCGCCGACGGCATCTACGGCGCCGGCCGGTTCGTCAGCTACCTGAACGTGGAGCGGCTGCGCCTGTACGGCATGGAGGGCGACGACGTCTTCCACGTGCTGTCGACCAGCGCGGGCGTCGAGACCGGCGTGTTCGGCGGGCTGGGCAGCGACTCGGTCCTCGTCGGCGACGACGCCGCACCCGCGCAGGCCGACGACCTGCTCGGCCACACCGGCCTGGTGCGGGTCGACGTCGAGAGCACCACGACCGGCAGCGGGTACGCCGGCGTCCCCGTCGACGGCGTGGCCGCCGAGGTGCTCGACGACGACGCGCCTGCGGTGTCGGTGACGCCGCTGGGCGGCCGGCTGGTGCTGTCCGAAGGCCGTCCGCTGGTGGTGGGCACGGTGCGGGTCCGGCCCACGCGCGCGGCCTCCACCGAGGTCGAGGTGGTCCTGGCCGCACCGGCGGTCGACCCGACCTCGACCGTCCGCGCCCGCTTCCTCGAGCTGTCCGCGGACGGCGGCGCCACCTGGGGCACCTCCGCCACCCTGGTCTTCGCGGCCGGCAGCACCGCTGCCCAGGACCTGCTGGCCCGCGTCGTGTACGACGTCTCGTCCGAGGGCGAGCGCGTGGTGCCGCTGCTCACCTCCGTCACGGGCAGGCTCTCGGGCACCGCGACCGGCGGCAGCGCGACCACGCTCGTCGCGACCGGCGCCTTCACCGGCCTGGCCGGGCGGTCCGGCGCCGACGGGCTCGTGGGCAAGGAGCTCGTCCTGGTGTCGGGCACGGGCGAGGGCCAGACCCGCCGCATCACGGCGGCGACGGCCGACGCGCTCACCGTCGCCACCTGGGGCGTGGCGCCCGACAGCACCACCCGCTGGCTCGTGCGCGGCGTCGGCGAGTACCGGGAGGTCTCGGCGTCGTCGACCCTCGTCCGCCTGCTCGACGACGACGCCGTCGGCGTGGCGGTCGTCCCGCCGGACGCCGGTGTCCGCGTCGTCGAGCCGGCCACCGGCGGGCCCGGCGCCTCGGACACCTACCTGGTCGAGCTCAGCCGCGCGCCGCTCGTGCCGGTCACCGTCACGGTCATCGCGCCCGACGGGCTCCTCCTGCAGCTCGACGGCACGACGACGGCTCCCGTCGACCGGCTCGTCCTGACGGTCCCGGCGGGCGAGACCGCCCTCACGCGCCGGGTCCGCGTCACCGCCGTCGGCGACGGCGTGGTGGAGGGCCAGCACTTCGCGCAGATCCGCACCGTCGTCACCGCGTCCGACCGCCGGACCGGCGTCGTCGCCGCTGCCACGGGCCTGACCGAGGACGAGCTGGCGGTGCAGGGCGGCGGTCTCGTCCCGGGCTCGCTGCGCGGCTACACGCTCACCATCACCGGCGGTGACGGCGCGGGCCAGACGCGGCGGGTGTGGGGCAACACCGCGGACGTCCTCGAGGTCGAGGGCGACTGGGACGTGCGGCCGGGCGCCGGCAGCACGTTCCTCCTGCAGGGCTACAGCGTCCCGCTCACCGCCGAGGAGACCGGGACCGAGCGCGAGCACGTCGGCCGCGTCGTCGGCCTCAGCGACGACCGCCGGACCCTCACGCTCACTGGTGCGGTGCTGCCGCTGCTGGCCGACGGCCGCGGTGCCCTCGCCGGTGCCCTCGTGCGCGTCGTCGGCCGCACCGGCGGCACCTTCTACCGCGTCGTCGCGTCGAGCACCGCCACCACGATCACCGTCGTCGACCCGTGGACCACGGAGGCGCTGCGCGTCGTGGACGGCGCCGTCGTCGACGCGGACGGCCGGCCCGTCGACGTGGTCGTCGCCGGCGCGGCGGGCGTCGTCATCGACGCGGTCGCCGTGGCCGTGGCCGACGGCGACGTCGAGGGCGTCGTGGTCGACGAGTCCGGCGGCACGACCCGCCTGGTTGAGGGCGCGGTCGCCGGCGAGGACGGCTACGAGGACACCCTCGCGGTCCGCCTCGCGCGGGCGCCGCTGGCCGGCGAGACGGTGCGCGTCGTCCTGCGGCCGCTGGCCACGCGCTCGCTCGACGGCCGCGCCGGTGCACCGCACTGCGGCCTGGCGTCGACGCTCGGCTTCTGCGAGCGGGTGCAGGTGGCCTTCGTCGCCGGCCCCGGCCAGGAGCTGCGGACGGACGGCGCGCTCGTCCTCGTGTTCACGGACACGACGTGGAGCACGCCGCAGACCGTGGTGCTCCGCGCCCTGCAGGACGGCGTCGTCGACGGCAGCGACCTGCAGGCCTTCCCCGACCGCGCCCGCCGCGTCAACCGCGTCCAGGGGCCGCTCACCGTCAGCGGCGGCGACGACCCCGAGCCGCCGGTCGACGTGAGCCTCGTCGGCTACCTGCCGGTGCTCCTGCCCGGAGAGTCCTCCGGCCCGCCGGAGCCCGTCGACGCGGTGACCGCCGAGGCCGTCGAGTCCGCCCAGGTCGACCGCCTGGTCGTCAGCGACGCCGACAGCCCGTCCTCCGACGCCGGCCACCTCACGGCCACCCGGCTCACCGGCCTCGGCACCGGCGGCGACGTCGTGCTCGCCGGCCGGCGCCTGGACGGCGGCATCACCTACACCGACTTCGAGGACCTGCGCGTCGAGCTCGGCTACCGCAGCAGCACCTTCACGGTCGCCTCGACGCACGCGGGCACGACGACCGTCGACGCCGGCGCCGGCGACGACGTCGTCGACGTGCGGACCGTCGCGGGCCACACCCTCGTGCGCGGCGCCGGCGGCGACGACCTCTTCCGGGTCGGCAGCGCGGGCCTGCTCAGCGGCCTCGACGCCCTGCTCGCCCTCGACGGCGGCGCGGGCCAGGACCGGGCCGTGCTCGACGACAGCGCCGACACCACCGGCGACGTCGCGACGATGACGCAGACCTCCTACACCGAGACCGACCTGCAGGCGCGCACCGGGCTCGACGCGCTGGGCCGGCCGCTGTCCCGGCTGTACGCGGTGACCCCTGGCCCCGGCGCCTACACGCTGGTGCTGTCGCAGACGGTGCTCGGCACCCGCACCGGCATCGGCGCCGTGACCGTCGCCGCCGGCAGCACGGCGGCGCAGGTGCAGGCCGCGCTGCAGGCGCTGCTCTTCCCGCCGGTCGCGGGCCAGGCCGGCACCTGCGGCACCCTCGCCCGCACGGCGTGCGCGCTGAGCGTCTTCGTCTGGCAGCTCGGCGCGAGCCTGCTCATCGGCTTCCGCGGCGAGGTCGACGCCGACCCGGCCCGGCCGGTGCTCGTCGACCTGTTCGCCCTCGGCGCCCGCGACCTGTCCCGCCGCGAGGGGGTCGAGCACACCGGCCTCGAGGTGCTCGACCTGGCGATGGGCTCGGGCACCGACGTCCTCAACGTCCAGGGCACGCTGCCCCTGACGAACGTCCACCTCGGCGACGGCGACGACCGGGTCTACGTCTCCTCGCTGGCCGCGGTCGACGCCGACGGCCGCCCGCAGTACCTGGCCGGCACGCTGGACGACCTCGACGGGACGCTCAACCTCGAGCTGGGCCGCGGCACGCACACCCTGCTCGTCAGCGACGAGGCGTCGGGCGCGGGCGACGGCACCGGTCCCGACCCGGTCCTGCTCACCGACGACGCGCTGCGGGCCGCGGTGCAGGACGCCGGCGTGCTGCTCGGCCGCGCGTTCCTCGGCGGAGCGCCGGAGACCTTCCTCGTGGGCCTGGCCACCGGCTCGGTCACCTGGCGGGCCACCGGCGGCGACCTCGCCTCCGCCGAGGGCACGCGCATCTGGACCGGCTCGGGCAGCGACGTGCTGCACGTCGACGGCACGCCCTACCGGGCGGGCCTGCGGCAGACGACCTGGCTCAGCACCGGCCTGGGCGGCGACGCCGTGGTCGTCGACCTGCAGGACGGCAGCGACGGGTTCCTCGTCCTGCACGCGCAGGGCGCGTTCGACGGGTTCCTCCGTCCGACCACGCCGTTCGTCCGCGGCGACGAGCCCGTGCAGGACGACAGCGTCGTGGTGCTCGTCGACGGCGTCGCGCTCGACCCGTCCCGGTACGTCGTCCACCACGGCGCCGGCACGGTCGGCCTGTTCGACACCGTGCCGGTGGGCAGCACCGTGAGCGGCGTCGTGCGGCGCGTCCTCGTCCTCGTCCCCGACGTGGCACCCGGCGTGCCGACCGTCTCCCTCGGCGACGCGCCCGGCCGGGTGGTCGACGTGCGGGTGCGGGTGAACGGGGTGCTCGTCGCGGCGGACTGGACGCAGCACGTGGTGACGTTCGCCGCCGAGCGGGGCCGCGACGGCCGGGCGCCGCACGTGGTGGTCGAGGTGGTCCGCGAGACGCGCGACGACCTCTCCAGCCCGCGCCAGCACGCCACCGAGCCCGACGACGACCGCGTCGACGGCCGGACGTCCACGCTGCCGCTCGTCCTGGTCGGCGGCCAGGGCGCCGACCAGCTGCACGGCGGCTCCGGCGGCGACGTCGTGCTCGCCGACCGCGGCCTCGTGCTCTGGTTCGACCCGGCGCTCGGGATCCCGGTCGCCGACCTCGGCGCGGTGGCGATCGGCGCCGCCGAGCTGGGCCTCCTGCAGGCCGCTGCAGTGGCCGTCTCCGGCCACGGCGGTCCCGGCGACCGCACCGACGCCCGCGAGCGGCTGGTGGGCGTCGTCGTCACCGTCGACCCGACGATCGGCGGCGACGACGTCGTCACCACCGGCGACGGCAGCGACATCGTCCTCGGCGGGCTCGGCGCCGACCGGGTCACCACGCACCGCGGCGCGGGCGACCGCTGGGACGTCGTGCTCGGCGACTCCGGCTTCGTCGACCTCGTCCTGCTCGACGGCGACCCGACCGACCTCGACCGCATCTGGACCACCGACGTGGGCCTCGGCGGGGACGACGTGCTCGACACCGGTGCGGGCGGCGACGTCGCGCTCGGCGGCACGGGCAGCGACACCCTCACCACCGGCGCCGGCGACGACGTCGTGCTGGGCGACGACGGGCGCTTCGACGCGCTGCCCGCGGTGGTGCAGCGCTGGGGCGACCTGCCGCTGTCGGCCGGCGTCCTGCGCACCACCGACCCGACCGTGGGCGGCACGGACACGATCGACACCGGCACCGGCCGCGACGTCGCGCTCGGCGGTGCCCGAGGCGACCGCCTCGACCTCGGTGACGGCGAGGACGTCGGCCACGGCGACCACGCGACGGTCACCTGGGCCGTCACGGCCGGCGGCCTGCAGGTCGTGCGGGTCGAGACCACGGACCTCGCTCTCGGCGGGGACGACACCGCCTACGGCCGCGGCGGCGACGACGTGCTCGTCGGCGGCACCGGGGGCGACGCCCTCGACGGCGGCGACGGCCGCGACCTCGTCCTCGGCGACGGCGCGGTGCTCGACCGCACCGCGACCTACGGCGACCACCGAAGCCCCCGCTTCCGCGAGCTGTCGGGCACCACCGTCTACGGCACCGGCCTCGACGACGCCGGCACCGCCCTCGTCGCGGGCCGCGACGCGCTCGCCGACCGCGCGCACTGGCGGGTCGACCCGCGCGGTGCCGTGACGGCGTGGGCCGACTTCGTCCTGCACCTGCTCGACCACGACCACGCCACCGGCCCGGCCTGCGCCTGCTACGGCGACGACCACCTGGCCGGCGGCGCGGGCGACGACGTGCTCTTCGGCCAGCTCGGCGCCGACGTGCTGCAGGGCGACGGCGACATCGACCTGCGGGTCGGCGGCCTGCGCCCGGGTGCCGAGCGCCCGCTGGGCGGCGACCTCGTCGTGCGCCCGTCGGAGGGCCGCACGACCGACGGCGACGACTACCTCGAGGGCGGTGGCGGCCGCGACGTCGTCTTCGGCGGCCTCGGCCAGGACGACGTCGTCGGCGGCAGCTCGAGCCTGTTCTCGCTCACGACGGCGGAGCGCCGGCCCGACGTCGGCGACCTGCTCTTCGGCGGCGACGGCCGGGCGGCCGGCCGCAGCGCCACGTCCTCGCTCGACAGCGGTCGCGACGCCGACGTCGTCGTCGGCGACAACGGCAACGTGCTCCGCCTCCTGCCGAGCGCCGCGACGGGCACGGCCGGCGCCCGGGTGGTCGGCGGCTTCCTCGCCTGGACGCACGACGACGGCGCGCGGCCGGTCGTGGTGCGCGCGGTCGAGCTGCTCGACACCGTGCCCGGCGGCCCCGACCGCCGCCCCGACCTGTTCGGCGGTACGGCGACGAGCGTGCCGGCGTCGCTGCCGCGCGACGGCCGCGTCGTCAACGGCGGGACGCAGGACCAGGTCTGGGGCGCCGACGAGGTGCACGGCGAGTCCGGTGCCGACACCGTCTACGGCGGCGGCGGCGACGACGTCCTGTTCGGCGACGCCGGCGACGACGACCTCGTCGGCGGCTGGGGCTCCGACTGGCTGTCCGGCGGCACCGGCGAGGACGGCCTGCTCGGCGACGACGGCCGCATCCTCACCAGCCGCAACGGCCGCACCGAGGTGCTCATCGGGCTGCTGTCGCCGAACGTGCAGGCCGAGCTCACGACCCCCGGTCGCATCCAGGTCGCGGTGGCGTACCCGGCCGGGCGCCTCAACCGCACCGTCGATCTCACGCCGTTCGCCCTCAACCCGAAGTCGACCGGCGGCATCGACGACCCGCTCCACGCGCCGCGCTACGCCGACGACGTGCTGTTCGGCGGCCTGGGCGACGACGCGCTGCACGGCGGCTCCGGCGACGACGCGCTCTCCGGCGCCGAGGCGCCGCTGACCGCCTACGCGGTGGACTGGGCGACGGGCCGGCTCGTGCGCAGCGACTTCGCGCGGCCGCTGGCCGTCCGCGGCCAGCTCGGCTACGGCGCCGTCCGCAGCGGCCAGTTCGCGCTCTACGACGAGTACGACCCGCGCCGCCGCCTCACGTTCTTCGCCGACGGCACGGTCAACAAGAGCGTCGACTGCACGGCCACCCCGGCCGCGGACGGCTGCCTGCTCTGGTTCCTCGGCTTCTCCTCGACCGAGGGCCCCGGCACGGTCCCGAGCGACGGCGACGACGTCCTGTTCGGCGACCACGGCAACGACTGGGTCGTCGGCGGCACCGGCCGCGACGCGCTGTGGGGCGGCTGGGGCAACGACCTGCTCGACGCCGACGACGTCCCCACGACCAACGGCGGTCGCAACGACGCGCCGGACACCCACGCCAGCTGGGAGGACCGCGCGGTCGGCGGAGCCGGCCTCGACGTCCTCGTCGGCAACACCGGCGGCGACCGGCTCATCGACTGGGTCGGTGAGTTCAACAGCTACCTCGTGCCCTTCTCGCCCTTCGGCACCGCGACGGTCAGCCGCCAGGTGCCGCCGGGCCTGATGGAGTTCCTGTACGCGCTGAGCCGCGCGCAGGGCGCCGACGCGACGCTGGTGCTCGAGTCCGGCGCCGAGTACGCCGCCCGCAACGGCGAGCCCTTCGGAGAGGCCGGCCTCGTCACGCAGAAGGACTCCGGCCTCTGGCAGGAGCAGACCGGCGGCCCGCGCGACCCGCAGCCGGGCAACGTGCCGGGTGGCCGCCGCGACGTGCTCCGCGGCGCGGACTTCAACTCCGGCGGCACCCAGGGCTTCTTCACCGACAGCGGGTCCTTCGCGGTCAGCGGCGGCGCCCTGCAGGTCAGCGCCGAGAGCCTGGGCAAGGACGCGGCGTCGGTCTTCCACGTCGACGAGTACCTGCCGGTCTACTACGAGGTCGCCGCCTCGGTGAGCGTGCTGAAGCCCACCGCCGGCTGGAAGGCCAACGCCTACCTGCTCTTCGACTACGCGAGCCCGACCGACTTCAAGTTCGCCGGGCTGGACCAGTCCACGAACAAGCTCGTCATGGGCCGCCGGACCTCCGCCGGCTGGGAGGTGCTGGCGCAGACGCCCCGCAACCTCAAGGCCGGCACCTGGTACCAGCTGGTCCTGTCCGTCAACGGCACCACGGCCACCCTCACCCTCGACGGGCAGGTCGCCTTCACCCACACCTACCCGGGGCGCGTCATCGACGGGCGCACCTACGGCCTGAACAAGGGCATGGTCGGCCTGGGCTCCGACAACAGCCGCGGCAGCTTCGACAACGTCCGCGTGCAGGTGCTCCCGCCGCAGAGCACCTTCGAGGCGGCCGCCGACCTCACCCGCACCTCCGGGCCGTTCGCGGCGCCGCTGGCCGGCACGACGACGTCCGGCTCGCAGGGCCTGGTGCTCACGCCCCCGACCGGCGCCAGCGCGGTGCTGCCGCTGCAGCTCGGCACCGCCCGGTCGCTGTCGGCCACCGCGTGGGTCGAGGTCACCGCCACCGTGGCCACCTCGGCGGTGGCCGGCCTGGTCTTCGACGCCTACGGGGCCGACGACCTCAAGTTCGCCGTCCTCGACGTCCCGGGCCAGCGGGTGCTGCTCGGCCACGTGGACCCCCGCCGCGGCTGGGTCGTCGACCACGCCGTCGCGCGCAGCCTCGTGGCCGGTCGCGCCTACGTCCTGCAGCTGGTGCTCAAGGGCGCCTCGGCCAGCCTGACGGTCGACGGGCAGTTCGCCCTGAGCGCCGGCTGGAACGCCGGCGTCGCCGACGGCCGCACCGGCCTCCTCGCCCGCGGCGGCCCGGCCACGGCCAGCAGCGTCCGCGTGCGCACCGACGACACGCAGTTCGCCGGAGCACCGGCGGTCACCGTCACCAGCGCCTCGGTCAGCGAGAGCGCCGGCAGCGCGACCCTCTCGGTGGTGCTCAGCGCGCCGGTGGCCGCCGACGTCGTCGTCCGGGTCGCGATGGCGGGCGGCACCGCCACCGTGGGGAGCGACGTGGCGGCCTGGTCGCCGGCCGTGGTGGAGCTGCTCGTGCGGGCCGGCAGCACGACGGCGTCGGTCGTCGTGCGGGTGCTCGGCGACACGGCGTCCGAGCCCGACGAGACCGTGGTGGTCGAGGTGGTGGGCGTCGTCGGCGCCAGCGGCCTGGGCAGCCGGGGGACGCTCACCGTCCTCGACGACGACCGCCGGCTGACGGCGTCGTCAGCCGGCACGGCCGGCACGTCCGGCGCGCTGCGGCTGACGGCCGCGGAGCTGGTCCGCGTGCTCGCGCAGGCCGTGGACCTGTGGCGCGCGGCCGGGGCCGACCCCGTGCTCCTCGCGGCCGTGACGGCCGGCACGGCCGACCTGCCCGACGGCGTCCTCGGCGAGGCGCTGGGCCGCACGCTGCTCGTCGACGCCGACGCCGCCGGGCACGGGTGGAGCACGCAGGTCGAGGGCGTCCTGCCCGGCCGGTTCGACCTGCTGTCGGTGGTCGTCCACGAGCTCGGCCACCTGCTCGGCCTCGAGCACGTCGACGGGCTGGAGCCGGTCCTCGCACCCGGGGTCCGCGACCTGTCCCCGCTGGCCGCGCTGCGCAGCGGCGCGCCGGTGGCCGCCGCGGTGGCGACCGGCTCGGAGCCGGCTCCCGCAGCGGACCGCGTGGCGGCCGGCTCGCCGGCTCCGGCGGCAGCTCCTCAGCTGTCCGTCCGGCCGGTGACGAGTGCCGTCGCCGCCTCGTCCGCGGTCCGCGCCCCGGTCGTCGCCGACCCGCCCGGGACGTCGGCCGGTACCGCCGCCCGCGCGCTCGCCGGCGCGCCCGCCGTCCCGGCACCCGAGCCAGCCGTCGGGGCGCAGCCGCCGCTGCCGGTCGCTGAGCCCGCCGGCGTCCGGGCGGACGCGTCCGAGGACGCACCGGCCCGGCCCCTCGGCCTGCTGCTCCTGCTCGTCGCGGCAGCCGCCGTGGCGGCGCGCCCGCGGCGGCGCGGGCCCGCGACGGCCTGACCGTCCCTACGATCGCCGGATGACGCGAGCGACCTCGCGGCGGTGGGCCGCCGCGGTGGGGACCTGCCTGGTCCTCGCCGGCTGCTCCGGCGGTGCGGACGC
>DATMKB010000335.1:0-11548 GCA_035553635.1 Mycobacteriales bacterium | reverse complement strand
GCGTCGCGATCCTCGACACCTTCGCCCTCGACGCCGGCCGCTTCGTGCCGCGCATGGAGCAGCGCCGCGAGGCCGTCGCCGCGGTCGACCCGCTGCCCTGGGACCGCGACCTCGCCGACCTCGACCACCTCGAGCTCGTCGCGGCGGAGGTGGCGCCGCAGCTCACCGGCTGAGCAGCGCCCGGGTCAGGGCCTCGACCTCCTCGGGCGCGCGGCGCCCGGCGGCCCGCTCGACGGCGTCGGCCGCGGCCGTGCGGGCCAGCCGGGTGTCGCGCCGCTCGCGCAGCAGCCGGTCGGGGTCCTCCTGCGCCTTCTCCACCTGCAGCAGCCAGGCGTCGATGCGGGCGAGGTAGGCGTCGCGGGCCGCGGCGAGGTCGCGGTCCCAGGGCAGCGGGTCGATCGCGGCGACGGCCTCGCGGCGCTGCTCCATGCGCGGCACGAAGCGGCCGGCGTCGAGGGCGAAGGTGTCGAGGATCGCGACGCGCTGCGTGGGGCGCAGGTCGGTGCGGCCGAGCAACCCGTTGCTGTAGCGGACCAGGCCGCCGAGGCTCGTGCGCGCCTCGGTGACCACCTGCTCGGAGGCGGCCGCGGCGGCGAGGAAGGCGTCGAGGCGCTGTCCGCGCTCCCGCCGCTCGACGAGCAGGCCGGCGGCGACCAGCAGCACGACGGCCACCACCAGCGCCCGCCGCCGCCACGACACCGGGCGCGGCTCGCTGCCGATCAGGTCGGCGCGGAGGTCGCTCACCCGGCCAGGGTGCGCTCAGGCGGGGCTGGACGCCACCGCGAGCAGCCCGGGCAGCCGCTGCTCAACGAGGGGCAGCACGTCGTCGACGGCGACCCGCCGGCCGAGCTCGCGGGTGAGCGACGTGACGCCGGCGTCGGCGATGCCGCACGGGACGATGCGGTCGTACCAGGCGAGGTCCGGGTCGGCGTTGAGCGCGAAGCCGTGCATGGTGACGCCGCGCGCGACGCGGATGCCGATCGCCGCGACCTTGCGCGCGCCGTCGGGCGTCCAGACGCCGGAGCGGCCCTCGACGCGGCCGGTGGCCAGGCCGAGGTCGGCGCAGACGTCGATGAGCAGCTGCTCGACCCGCCGGACGTAGGCGACGACGTCGACGGGGTCGGCCAGGCGCAGCACCGGGTAGCCGGTGAGCTGCCCCGGGCCGTGCCAGGTGATCTTGCCCCCGCGGTCGACGTCGACGACGCGCGTGCCGTCCTGCGGCCGCTCCCAGGGGCTGGTGCGCTTGCCGGCGGTGTACACCGGCTCGTGCTGGAGCAGCAGCACCTCGTCCTCACCGCCGTCGACGACGCGGGCGTGCGCCTCCTGCTGCAGCCGCCAGCCCTCCTCGTAGGGGACGAGGCCCGGCAGGCGGCGGACGATCACACCGTCGACGGTACGCCGGTGCGGCGGGGCTGCACGGGGACGACCGCGGGCTCGACCACCACCATGTCGCCGGGGGCCACGGCGCCCTCGACGAGCACGCGGGCGTAGAGCCGGCTCGCGCCGCGGCGGCCGAGCGCGCTGAAGCGGCCGTCGGCGAACCACCGGCCGTTCTTGCGGCAGGGGATGGTGAGGGCGGTCGTCTCCACGAGCGCGGTGCCGACCTGCAGCCGCACGCCGGGCCGCAGCTGCGCCCAGTCCAGGCCGCGGAGCGTGAGGTTCTCGCCGGCGCTGCCGTAGCTGATGGGGTGGCCCTCGGCGGCCAGGCCGTCGACCACCTCGGCCGACCACAGGCACAGGGCCTGCCACGGCCGGCCGTGGTGCCGGCGCTCGGCCTGCCGGTCGCCGGCCAGGCCCCGCGCCGTCACCTGCGCCCCGGGCAGCGGCAGCTTGGGCACGCCGCCGTCGCTCGCCGACACCTGCGCCACCGTGCCGGTCTGCGTCCGGGCGCCGAGGCCGGCCAGGTGGACGGCGCGGCCGGCGTCCGCCAGGGCGTGCCAGCCGCGGTGCACGGCGTCGGCGTCCGCGGTGCAGCGGGGGAGCGCCGTCACGACGTCCGCGAACGGGGCGAGCACGGCCGGGTCGACGCCGTCGGCCAGCGCGCGCCACCACAGGGGGTACGCGTCGAGCGTGCGGACGAGGTCCTCGTCGGTCCACGCTGCGGCGTCGAACAGGCAGGCGGGGCAGCGCACCGCCCGAGGCTAGGCGAGCAGGCGCGGCTCGAGGCGCGATTCGCCGGACTCCGTGACGCCGTACGCGGCGGCGCCGGGCCGGTCGGTGAGCACCTCCGCGAGCTCGGTGCCGGTGAAGTGCAGGCCGACGCCGTCGTCGGTGGCGGTCCCCGGCGGCACGACGCCCTCCCGCACGAGCCGCTGGTACAGCGGGCGGCGCCGCTCCTCGGAGTCGTAGTGCGGGCACGTGCTGCCGGCCAGGAGGCCCAGGCCGTCCGTGACCGGCCGCAGCTGCGGGCCGAACGAGTCGGTGGTGCCGCCCTCGAACCAGCACAGGCTCCCGGCGCTGCCGCCCATCAGCACGACGCCGGCCTGCCACGCCTCGCGCAGCACCTCGTCCAGGCCGTGCAGGCGCCACAGCGCCAGCAGGTTCGCGACGCTGCCGCCACCCACCCACACGACGTCCTGGTCGAGCAGGTGCCCGCGGACGTCGTCGACGTTGGGCATGGGGAACAGCGCCAGGTGGGAGGGCCGCCAGCCGGCGCCCGCGACGGCGGCGTACCAGCCGGCCCGCCGCGCGGGGTCGTCGCCGGTGGCGGTGTGCAGGGCGCACAGCCGCGGCGTCGACGTCGTGCCCGACAGCTCGACGGCGTGCCGGACGAGCGGCCCGGGGCGGGCGCCGTAGCGGTCGTCGGCGACGAAGCCGCCGCTGCTCGTGGCGAGGATGTGCACCTAGAGGTCCTCCAGGACGGCGGTGGCGGCGCGCCGGCCGGAGACCAGCGCGCCCTGCACGGAGCCCGAGTCGCGGTGGTCGCCGCAGACGTACAGGCCGGGGTCGAGCCGGACGGGGCGGCGGAACCGCCCCATCGGCGGGCGCTGGTCGGGCGTGCCGACCGGCACCTCGTAGCGGGCGACGTGCTCCCACCCGGCGGTGTCGACGCCGTAGACCCGGCCCAGGTGCGCGCGCACCTCCGGCTCGGGGACGGGCGCGCCGAGGGAGCTGCTGCTCACCAGGTGGCGGCCGGGCGCGTACTCCGGCGCGGCGTTCGTGAGCACCACGGTGTTGACGACCGGGCCGGAGCGCTCGCCGTCGAGCACGATCGCCGGGTCGGCGAGGGGAGGCTCCGGCGCCAGGTGGTAGTCGGTGGTGACGCCGTTCATCGCCGGGACGTCGAGGCCCGGGACGAGCACCGCCGCCGTGGGCGGGTCGACCGCGACCACCACCGCCCGCGCCGCCCGGCGCTCCCCGCCGACGAGGACGCCGTCGGAGCGGACGGCCTCCACCGGCGTCGACAGGTGCAGGACGCCGACGGGCAGCCGCGACGCCAGCTGCGCCGGCACCGCCCCGATGCCCGCGGCGGGCACCGCCTGCGTCCCGAGGGCGAAGCAGCGCCAGACGAGGTCGAGGAAGCGGCTGCTGGTGTCGAGCCGGTCCTCGAGGAAGACGCCGGCGAGGAACGGCCGCAGGAAGCGGTCGACCGCGGCGTCGGACAGCCCGCGGGCGCGCAGCGCCTCCGCCGTGGTGGTCTCCTCGCGGCTGAGCAGCGTGTCGGGCGAGGGCAGCACGGCCCGCGCCGTGAGCGCGAGCAGGGCGGCCTTGTCCTTCACACCTCCCACGGGGGCGCGGGCGCTCGACAGCGCCCAGCCGGGCACGTCGCGCGGGTCGCCGACCCGGTGCAGGCGGTCGCCGAACCGGACCACCGCGCCGCGGGTGAAGGGCCGCAGGTCCAGCGCCCGCTGGTCGAGCAGCCGCCGGACCTCGGGGTAGGCGGTGTTGTGCACCTGGAAGCCGCGGTCGAGCCGCATGCCGTCGACGACGTCGGTGCGCACGCGGCCGCCCACGGCGTCGGAGGCTTCGAGCAGCTGCACGTCGACGCCGCGGCGCGACAGGTGCAGGGCGCAGGCCAGGCCCGCCAGGCCCGCTCCCACGACGACGACGTCCGGCACGGCGGCAGCCTAGGGGCGGCCTGTGGACAGCGCCGGTCGACCGCTCCGGCCGTGCTGGACTGCTCGTCGTGCACCCCTCCGCCCCGCCCGCGCTGCCGGGCTACGACGTGCAGTCGCTGCTGGGCAGCGGCGCCACGGGCGAGGTCTGGCGCGCGGTCGAGACCGCCACCGGGGAGGTCGTCGCGCTCAAGCGGGTGCGCGCGGGCGCCCGGCCCGGTGCCGCCGACGCCCTGCGGCAGGAGGCCGCCGTCCTGCGCACGCTGGACACCCCGCACGTCGTCCGGCTGCGGGCGGTGCTCGGGAGCGACGCCGACCCGGTGCTCGTGCTCGACCACGCGGCCGGTGGCTCGCTGGCGGCCCTGCTGCAGCGCCGGGGGACGCTGTCGCCGGGCGAGCTCGTCACGGTCGCGGCGCCGCTGGCGCAGGCGCTCGCGGCGGCGCACGCCCGCGGGCTCGTGCACGGCGACGTGACGCCGTCCAACGTCCTGTTCACCGCCGACGGGATGCCGCTGCTGTCCGACCTCGGCCTGGCCGGCGCCGTCGGGGCACGGGACGCCCGGCTGGAGGGCACGGCCGAGTACCTCGACCCGGCGGTGGCGGCCGGCGCGGCGCCCGGCCCGCCGTCCGACGTCTGGGCGCTCGCGGCGCTGTGCCACCACGCCCTCGCCGGCAGTCCGCCGTACGAGGGGGCCACGGTCGAGCAGGTGCTCGACGCCGCCCGCCGCGGCGACCGGGCGCCGCTCGGGCTGCTCGCGCCGTCGGCACCGCGGGCGCTCGTCGAGGCCGTGGAGGCGGCGCTGCACGTCGACCCGGCCGCCCGTCCCGACGCCGCGACCTTCGCCACGGTGCTGCGCCGGGCCCACGCGGCCGCGCCGGTCGCCCTGCGCGGCCCGCGGGCGGCCGCCCCGCTGCCCGCGCCGCGCGAGACCCACGTCGTCCCCCGCCACGGGGCGGCGCCGGCCGCGCCCGCCGCGCGTCGCCGCCCCCCGCGCTGGCTCCTGCCGGCCCTGGCGGCGGTGGTCCTGCTGGCCGGTGCCGCGGGCACCGGCGTCTGGCTCGGGCGGGGGAGCGACCCGGCGCCGGCGGCGACCCTGCCGGCGGCGGCCGCCGGCACGCCGTCCCCGGCCCCGACCCCCGTCGAAGCGGCGGTCGACTGGGCCGCCGAGCTCGACGCCCTGGACGCCGCCCGGGCCGCGGCCTTCGAGGCGACCGACCCGGCGCGGCTCACGGCGGTGTGGGCGCCTGGCTCGCCCGGGCTCGCCGCCGACGAGCAGCTGGTGCGGTCCCTCGCCGAGGCCGGGCAGAGCGCCGTCGGCGTTCGGCACGAGGTGGTGTCCGTCGGGGAGCTCGCTCGCGAGGGCGGCACCGCGCGGCTGCGCGTCGTCGACGTCCTGCGGGCCTACGAGCTCCGCGACGTCTCCGGCGAGGTGGTGCGGCGGGTGCCCTCGCGCGGCGAGGCGCCGCACGAGGTCGAGCTGGTGCGCACGGCCGACGGCTGGCGCCTGGTGCAGGTCACGCCGCTCTAGCGGCCCAGCTCCGCCCGCAGCGCGGTCTCGAGGTCGCGGTGGGCGAAGGAGAAGCCGGACGCCTCGAGCACGCGCGGCTGCAGCCGCTGGCCCACGAGCACGCCCTCCTCGGCGAAGCCCCCGAGCGCCGCCGTGAGGACCACGCCCGGCACCGGCACCGGCAGGGTCGGCCGGCGCAGCACCCGGCCGAGCACCTTCGTGAACTCCCGGTTGGTCACCGGCTGCGGCCCGACGAGGTTCACCGGGCCGGAGACGTCGGCGGTGAGCAGGTGCGTGATCGCCGCGACCTCGTCGGTGAGGCTGATCCACGGGACGTGCTGGCGGCCGCTGCCCAGGGGTGCGCCGAGACCGGCCTTGAAGACCGGCAGCTGCTTGGCGAGCGCGCCGCCCTCGTCGGCGAGCACGATGCCCGTGCGCAGGTGCGCCACCCGCGCGGCGCCGTCGGCCGGGGCGGTGGCCGCCTCCCACTGCCGCACGACGTCGGCGAGGAAGCCCTCGCCGGACGGGCCGCTCTCGTCGGTGAGCCGGTCGCCGGTGTCGCCGTAGAAGCCGACCGCGCTGGCCGACAGGAGCACCGTGGTCCGCGCGCTGGCCGCCACGCCCTGCGCGACGGCGGTGGTGCCGTCGACCCGGCTGCCCAGCACGACCTGCTTGCGCTCGTCGGTCCACCTCTTGTCGGCGACGCCGGCCCCGGCCAGGTGCACCACGGCGTCGACATCGGCGAGCACCGCCGGGTCGAGCCGGCGGGACGACGGGTCCCAGGAGCGCTCGTCCGGCGCGGACGGCGCCCCGCGCACCAGGCGCACGACGTCGTGCCCCTGCGCCCGCAGGTGGGGGACGAGCGCCGAGCCGATGAGCCCGCTGGAGCCGGTGACCGCGATCTTCATGCGGCGATCCTGCCCCCGCCGCGCCCGCCCCGCACGCCGGCGCCCGCCGTCCCCTCGGGGAGCGGCGGGCGCCGGGACGTGCGTGCCCTACAGGCCGAGCTCGGCGGCGAAGTCGCCCTCCTCGAGCCGCTGCTTCACCGTGACGAGGAAGCGGGCGGCGTCGGCGCCGTCGACGATGCGGTGGTCGTAGGTCAGCGCCAGGTAGGCCATGGAGCGGACCGCGATGACCTCGCCGACCTCGGGGTCGTCGACGACGACCGGGCGCTTGACCACCGCGCCGGTGCCGAGGATGCCGACCTGCGGCTGGTTGATGATCGGCGTGTCGAACAGCGCGCCGCGCGAGCCGGTGTTCGTGAGCGTGAAGGTGCCGCCGCCGAGCTCGTCCGGGGTGACCCGGTTGGTGCGGGTGCGCTCGGCGAGGTCGGCGATCTTCTTCGCCAGGCCGGCGAGGTTGAGGTCGCCCGCGCCGTGGATGACCGGCACGAGCAGCCCACGCTCGGTGTCGACGGCGACGCCCAGGTGGACGCCGTCGTGGTAGGTGATCGTGCCGGCGGCCTGGTCGACGCTCGCGTTGACGACCGGGTGCTGCTTGAGCGCCTCGAGCGTCGCCATCGCGAAGAACGGCATGAACGACAGCTTCACGCCCTCGCGCTGCTCGAACGCCGCCTTGGCCTGCTCGCGCAGGCGGGCGATGCGGGTGACGTCGACCTCGACGACCGTGGTGAGCTGCGCGCTGACCTGCAGCGACTCGACCATGCGCTCGGCGATGACCTTGCGCAGCCGGCTCATCGGCTCGGTGGTGCCGCGGACCGTCGTGTCGGCGGCGGCCTGAACCGCCTGGTCGGCGAACGCCGGGGCCGGGGCGGACGTCGACTGCGCCGGCTGCGCGATCTGCTGCCGGCCCGCCGACGCGGTGTCCTGCGAGGCCTGCGGCTGGGACGGGGCGGGCGCCTGGCCCTGCTCGAGGGCGCCGGCCGCCTCGCCGCCGGACTGGCCGGCGGCGTCGAGGACGTCCTGCTTGCGGATGCGGCCGCCGACGCCGGTGCCCTGCAGCGTCGACAGGTCGACGCCGTGCTCGGCCGCGAGCTTGCGGACGAGCGGGGTGACGTAGGCGCCCTCGCCGCCGCCCTGCGGCGCGGCCTGCTGCTGCGGGGCCTGCTGCTGCGGGGCCGGCTGCTGCGGCTGGGGGGCCGGCTCCGGCTCGGGGGCCGCGGCCTGCGGTGCGGGCTCCGGCTCGGGCTGGGCCTGCTGCTGCGGCTCCTCGGCCGGCTCCTCGGCCGGCTGCTCAGCGGGCTGCTCGGCGGGCTGCTCGGCGGGCTGCTCGGCGGCCGCGGGGGCCTCCCCGCCGCCGGAGCCGTCGTCGATGGTGGCGAGCTCGACGCCGACCTCGACCGTCTCGTCCTCCTGGACCTTGATCGAGGTCAGGACGCCGGACGCCGGCGAGGGGATCTCGGTGTCGACCTTGTCGGTGCTGACCTCGAGCAGCGGCTCGTCGGCCTCGACGCGCTCGCCCTCCTGCTTGAGCCACCGGGTGACGGTGCCCTCGGAGACGCTCTCGCCCAGGCGGGGCATGGTGACGGAGACGGCCATGGGGTGCCTCGGACTCCTTCTCTAGGGCTGGATCAGCTGTGGCTGTGCAGGGGCTTGCCGGCCAGCGCCAGGTGCGCCTCGCCGACCGCCTCGGACATCGTCGGGTGCGGGTGGATGAGCTGCGCGACCTCGCCGGGCAGCGCCTCCCAGTTGGTGATGAGCTGCGCCTCGGCGATGAGCTCGCCGACGCGCTCGCCCACCATGTGCACGCCGAGCACGGGGCCGTCCTTGCTGGCGATGACCTTGACGGCGCCGGCCGTGCCGAGGATGCGGGCCTTGCCGTTGCCGGCGAGGTCGTAGACCGCCTCGACGACGTCGTAGCCGCGCTCCTGCGCGACCTTCGTCGTCAGGCCGACGCTCGCGACCTCCGGGTGCGAGTAGGTGACGCGGGGGACGCCGTCGTAGTCGACCGGCGTGACGTTGAGGCCGGCGAGGCGCTCGGCGACGAGGATGCCCTCGGCGAACCCGACGTGGGCCAGCTGCAGGGTCGGGATGAGGTCGCCGACGGCGCTGATCGTCGGGACGCTCGTCTGGCAGTAGGCGTCGACCTTGACGAAGCCGCGCTCCATCTCGACGCCGACCTGCTCGTAGCCGAGGTCCTGCGAGACCGGGCCGCGGCCGATGGCGACGAGCAGGACGTCGGCCTCGACGGTCTTGCCGCCCTCGAGGTGGACGCGCACGCCGGCGTCGGTGTGCTCGACGCGCTCGAAGCGGGCGCCGAGCTCCTGCTTGATGCCGCGCTTGCGGAAGGCGCGCTCGAGCAGCTTCGAGCTGCTCTCCTCCTCGAGCGGGACGAGGTGGGGGAGGGCCTCGACGATGGTCACCTCGGCGCCGAACGAGCGCCAGACGCTGGCGAACTCGCAGCCGATGGCGCCCGCGCCGAGGATGACCACGGAGCCGGGGACGTGCTCGTAGCGCAGCGCGTGGTCGCTGGTGATGACGCGCTCGCCGTCGACCTCCAGGCCGGGGATGGAGCGGGGGACCGAGCCGGTGGCGAGCAGGACGTGCCGGGCCTCGATGCGGCGGCCGTCCACCTCGACCGCGGTCGGCGACACCAGGCGGCCGGTGCCCTGCACGACCTCGATCTTGCGACTCTTGACCAGGCCGGTGAGGCCCTTGAACAGGCCCTCGACGACCTTGTCCTTGTAGGCGTTGACGCCGGCCATGTCGACCTTCTCGAACGTCCCGTGGACGCCGAACTGGCCGGCCTCCTTGATGACGTCGACGGTCTCGGCGGAGTGCAGCAGCGCCTTGGTCGGGATGCACCCGCGGTGCAGGCACGTCCCGCCGACCTTGTCCTTCTCGACCATGACGACGGTCATGCCGAGCTCGGCGGCGCGCAGCGCGGCGGCGTAGCCCCCGCTGCCTCCACCCAGGACGACGAGGTCGACGGTGTCACTCACGACGGGCTCCCTGCGGTGCGTGGTCTGCGTACGGGCTGTCCTGGGCGGTCGCGTCCGGTCGGACGCCACCGCGGAGGTCGGGCTGGCGCACCTCCGGTCGGCGGGCGGCAGTCCCGTCGGGCATCCTTCCACCCGCGGGGGCAACGCTCGTCACGAGCCTGCCCTTCCCCGTCGACCGCACGCTCACCGCACAGGAGGGACCCGTGGGACTGCGCGACCGCTTCCGGCGCGCGCCTCGCCCCGGCACGCTGCGCACCGGCGGCTCCGCCGAGCTGGAGCACCTGTCCGCCTGGGCGGCCGAGCGCCGCGGCGTCGAGGGCTTCGTCGAGCCGGAGACCGCGCAGACCGCGACGACGCTCGTGCTCGTCGCGCACGACGGCGAGTGGACGCGCCGCCGGGTGGCCTCGCCGAAGGACGCCTTCTCGTGGGGCCAGCGGCAGGGCCTGCCGGTGTACGACGTCGCGGCCGTCGGCTACCCGTCGCGCATGCGGGAGTGGACCTCGCGCCGGCGCGCCGCCGGGGAGACCGGCCCGCCCGCCTGACCCGGCCCCCCGCGGACGCTGACCCGCGCTCATGCCACCTCGGGACGCGGCACGCGTCGTGCGACCCGTGGGGTCACGCGTGCCGCTCCGGCACCGGGGTGGCATGAGCGCGGGACAGGCCGGACGCGCCGCGGGCCCGCAGCCGCCCGGGGGGAGGGACGGCGCGGGCCCGTGACGAGCCGGGGGAGGGTCAGCCCTTGCCGCCGCCCTTGCCGCCGTTGCCGCCGCCCTTGCCGGAGGAGGCCTTGCCGCCCGAGCCCTTGCCGGAGGAGGCCTTCGAGCCCTTGGCGGCCTTCGCCTCGCTCTTCGCCTCGGCCTTGGCCGCCTTGCGCTCAGCCTTGGGGGCGGGCGCCGGCGCGGGCGCGGACTGCTGCTCGACGGTCGCCTGCTCCTCGGTCGCCTGCTCCTCGACCGGCTCCTCGACCGGCTCCTCCTCGGGCGCCTCGGCGCCGGGCTTGCCGCAGTCGCTCTGGGCCGCGGCCGACACCCGCGCGCCGTGCTCGCGGCCGCTGGTGCTCTTGTCCTTGGCCACCGACGAGACGTACGCGCCGTGGTTCTTGACGTCCGCGGGGCACGGCGGCAGGTCGGCCGCAGCGTCGCTGTCGGTGTCGTCCTCCTCGGCGACCTCAGCGCCCTCGGTGCCGTCGAGGACCTCGGTGCCGTCCTCCTCGACGACCTCCTCGGCCTCCTCCTCGACGACCTCCTCCTCGCCGGAGCCCTCGGTGCCGTCGGCGAGCCCGTCGTCCGAGCCCTCCTGCTGCTCGGTGTCGACGACCTGCTCGACGGCGGCCGGGTCCTCCAGCTCGGAGTCGCTGGAGACGGTGGTGACGGCGACGGCCGAGGTGCTCAGGGCGGCGGCGGCCACGGCCACGCCGACGAGCTTGACCTTGGCGGTGAGGAAGGACACGAGGGTCTCGCGCACGGGAGGGCCTCCGGGACGGGATGACGAGGACCCCCCGTGCATCGTCCGTCCGGGGGCTAGTCGCGCAGGGCCGAACGGGTGAGGTCCTCCAGGACCTGGACGAAGGTGCGCACCGCAGCGCCGGTGCCGCCGTGCGGCGTGTACCCGTACGCCTCGCCGGAGTTGAACGCCGGGCCGGCGATGTCGAGGTGCGCCCAGCGGACGCCGTCGGCGACGAACTCCTGCAGGAACAGGCCGGCGGTGAGCATGCCGCCCTCGCGGGGGCCGGTGTTCTGCAGGTCGGCGACGTCGCTGTCGAGGCCCTTGCGCAGGTCCTTCGGCAGCGGCATCGGCCACATCGCCTCGCCGGCGGTCTCGGCGGACGCCACGAGGGAGCTGCGCAGGTCGTCGTCGTTGCTCATCACGCCGGCGGTCCGGGCGCCGAGCGCCACGAGCTGCGCGCCGGTCAGGGTCGCGGCGTCGAGCAGGAGCTCGGGACCGTCCTCGCAGGCACGGGCGATGGCGTCGGCCAGGATGAGCCGGCCCTCGGCGTCGGTGTTGTTGACCTCGACCGTGGTGCCGCCGCGCAGCGTCAGAACGTCGGACGGGCGGATCGCGGTGCCGCTCGGCATGTTCTCGGC
>DATMKB010000334.1:0-3353 GCA_035553635.1 Mycobacteriales bacterium | reverse complement strand
CCGGCGGCCTCCAGCACCGACGCGAGCATGCGCACCGTGGTGGTCTTGCCGTTGGTGCCGGTGAGCGCCAGCCACGGCGCCGCGCCGGCGGGGCGCAGCCGCCAGGCCAGCTCGACCTCGCCCCAGACCTCGACCCCGGCCTCGGCCGCGGCGACGAGCAGCGGGCTGGTGGGCCGCCAGCCGGGACTGGTGACCACGAGCGACGTGCCGGCGGGCGGCTGCTCGAGCGGCCGGACGTCGAAGCCCTCCGCGCGCAGCGGCTCGGCGCGCTCCTCGCTCGCGTCCGCGACGACGACGCGGGCGCCGAGGTCGCGCAGCACCCGGGCCGCGGCGGCGCCGCTCACCCCGGCGCCGGCCACGACGACCTGGCGCCCCTCCCAGCCGCTCACGTCCGTCCCCTCCGTGATCTTCGAGTCGTTGCGGGGCCGCCACGCTCAGCGGCCCGCGAGGACTCGAAGATCACCGCGCCAGGACGCGAAGATCGGCGCGTCACCGCAAGGGGCCGGCGGACAGGTACTCGGCGTAGAACACGCCCAGCCCGAACGCCACGGCGAGCCCGGCGATGATCCAGAACCGCACGATGACGGTGGTCTCCACCCAGCCGGCGAGCTCGAAGTGGTGGTGGATCGGCGCCATGTTGAACACCCGCTTGCGGGTCAGCTTGAAGACGCCGACCTGCAGGATCACCGAGAGCGTCTCGACGACGAACAGGCCGCCGAGCACGATGAGCAGCAACTCGGTGCGGGTGACGATCGCCAGGCCCGCGAACGCGCCGCCGATGGCCAGCGACCCGGTGTCGCCCATGAAGATCTTGGCCGGCGAGGCGTTCCACCACAGGAAGCCGAAGCAGGCGCCCATGGCCGCGGCGGCCACCAGCGCGACGTCGAGCGGGTCGCGCGCCTCGTAGCACTGGGCGAGCTCGGGCTGGAGCACGCAGGAGTTGCGGAACTGCCAGAACCCGATCACCACGAACGCGGCGAAGACCATGATCGACGAGCCGGCGGCCAGCCCGTCGAGGCCGTCGGTGAGGTTCACCGCGTTCGAGGTGGCCGTGATGATCAGGTACGCCAGCACGACGAACCCGACCGACCCGAGCGCGATCGCCTCGTAGTCGCGGATGAACGACAGGTTCGTCGAGGCGGGCGTGAGCCCCTCGTCGTTCTCGAACTGCAGCGCGAGCACCGCGAAGCTGACGCCGACGACGAACTGGCCGATGAACTTCGCGGCCGCGTTGAGGCCGAGCGAGCGCTGCTTGCGGATCTTGATGAAGTCGTCGAGGAAGCCGACCAGGCCCAGGCCGGTCATGAGGTAGAGCACCAGCAGCCCGGACGCCGTCGGGCCGCGGCCGGGCTGACCGAGGACGAGCAGGTGCGCCACGGTGTAGCCGATGAGCGTCGCCGCGATGATGACGGCGCCGCCCATGGTGGGCGTGCCGCGCTTGGTGGCGTGGCTGCTCGGGCCGTCCTCGCGGATCTCCTGGCCGTAGCCGCGGCGCCGGAACAGCCGCACCACCCAGGGCGTGCACAGCAGCGAGACGATGAGCGCGGACATCGCCGCGACGAGGACCGACCTCATGGGAGCAGGCCCTCCGCGACCCTCTCGAGCCCGGCGGACCGGGACCCCTTGACCAGCACGACGTCGCCGGGCCGCACCTGCTCGCGCAGCAGCGCGACGGCGGCCTCGACGTCGTCGACGTGCACCGACTCCTCGCCCCAGCTGCCCTCGAGCACCGCACCGGCGTGGATGCCCCCGGCGTCGGGCCCGACCACGACCAGGCGCGAGACGTCGAGCCGGACGACGAACCGCCCGAGGTCCATGTGCGCCTCGCGCGCGGCCTCGCCGAGCTCGGCCATGTGCCCGAGCACCGCCCAGGTGCGCCGGCTCTTGCCCTGCGACATCACCGCGAGCGTCTTGAGCGCCGCGCGCATCGAGTCGGGGTTCGCGTTGTAGGCGTCGTTGACCACCGTGACGCCGTCGGGCCGCTCGACCACCTCCATGCGCCAGCGGCTCGCCGGCTCGGCGGTGCCGAGCAGCTCCGCGACCCGGGCGACGTCGTCGGTGACCTGGAGCGCCACGGCGGCCGCGGCGGCGGCGTTGAGCGCGCTGTGCTCGCCGCGCAGCCGCAGCTGCACCCGGGCCTCGCCCTGCGGCGCGCGCAGCAGGAAGCGCGGGCAGCCGGTGTCGTCGAGCTCGAGCTCGTCGACGCGCACGTCGGCGTCGACGGCGTCGCCCCAGGTGAGCACCCGGGCGCCCTCCGGCGCGCGGTCGCGCATGCCGAGCACGCGCCGGTCAGCGGCGTTGAGCAGCACGAGCGGCGGCCGGCCCTCCGGCCCCGGTCCGACGGCCTCGACGAGCTCTCCCTTGGCCCGGGCGATGCCCTCGGGCGAGCCGAACTCGCCGAGGTGGGCGCTGCCGACGTTGAGCTCGACCGCGACGTGCGGCCGGGCCAGGCCGCACAGGAAGGCGATGTGCCCGACGCCGCGCGCGGAGTACTCGAGCACCGCGGCGCGGGTCTGCTCCGTGCGGCGGAGCAGGGTGAGCGGCAGGCCCAGCTCGTTGTTGAACGAGCCCTGCGGCGCGAGCACCCGCTCCTGCCCGAGCAGCCCGCGCAGCACGTGCGCGAGCAGGTCCTTGGTGCTCGTCTTGCCGCTGCTGCCGGTGACGCCGACGGTCCACGGCTGGTCGAGGGCGAACAGCCCGGAGGCCACGGCCTGCAGCGCCTCGAGGGGGTCGGGCACGACGAGGCACGGCAGCCCCTCGAGCGGCCGGGACGCGAGCACCGCCACCGCGCCGGCCGCCACGGCCGACGGCGCGTGGTCGTGGCCGTCGGTGCGCTCGCCGGGCAGCGCGACGAAGACGGTGCCGGGGCCGGCGGCCCGGCTGTCGGCGACGACGTCGGTGACCGGCGCGTCGGCGGGCAGGCCGGCGAGGTCGGCGCCGGCGAGCCGGGCGACCTCCCCCAGGGTCGTCGGGATCACGCCGTCACCTGCTGCAGGAGCTCGCGCAGCACCTCGCGGTCGTCGAAGGGCGTGACGACCCCAGCGACCTCCTGCCCGGTCTCGTGCCCCTTGCCGGCCACGACGACGGCGTCGCCCGGCCCGGCGGCACGGACCGCGAGCCCGATCGCCACCCGCCGATCGGGCTCGACCGTCGCTCCGGGTGCGCCGGCGGCCATCTCGCGCAGGATCGCGAGCGGGTCCTCACTGCGCGGGTTGTCGCTGGTGAGGATCGCGACGTCGGCGCCCGACCGCGCCGCGGCACCCATGAGCGGCCGCTTGGCGGCATCGCGGTCGCCGCCGCAGCCGAGCACCACGACCACCTTCCCGCTCGTCACCGACCGGACCGTCTCGAGA
>DATMKB010000333.1:0-2141 GCA_035553635.1 Mycobacteriales bacterium | reverse complement strand
GCGCGCACGACCAGCACCTCGTGGCACGACCCTGCACCGGCCGCCGCAGGCCGCACGGTGGAGTACGCGGTCACGGCCCTGAACGCCTGGGGGACCTCGCCCGCGGCGACCACGGCGACGGTGAGCCTGGCCGTGACGCCGATCTCCGTGCGTCTAGCCTCCTTGACACGGATGTGACCCCAAGTGTCTGCTTCGTCGCACAGCGTCGAGGTCAGGGGGGCGGGGTGCAGACCAGTCGTGACGACCGGTCCGTCGTGGTCCTGCCCGGGGCCACGGCGCCGCCGGGACCGGCTGCCCTGCTGGCCCTGCTGGCGGAGGTCACGGACGTCGGCCTGCTGTGCGGTCCCGACGGCCGGGTGCGCTACGCCACCGACGCCCTGACCGCCTGCCTCGGCCTGGACCCGGCCGAGGTCGTCGGGCGGGACTGCCTGCAGCTCGTGCACCCGGGCGACCGGGCCGGCGCGCTCCGGTCGCTCGACTCCCTGGTGCGGGCGGGGGTCGGCCGGCGCGCCGCCTTCGAGCTGCGGCTCCGCCACCTCGACGGCTCCTGGCGCTGGGTGCAGGGGACGGCGGTCAACCGGCTGTCCGACCCCGCCGTCGACGCCGTGGTGGTGACCCTCAGCGACGTCTCGTCCCGGCGGGCGGCCGAGGTGGCGCTGGACGAGCTGGCCGGCACCGACGGGATGACCGGCCTGCCGGACCGGGCCACGCTCGTCTCCACGCTGGAGGCCGCGCACGCCGCCGGTCGGGGCGACCGCGCGGCCGTCCTCGTGCTCGACCTCGACGGCCTGCCCGACGTCGACGAGGCGCACGGGCGCGCTGCCGAGGAGCAGGTGCTCGTCACGGTCGCGAGCCGTCTCGTGCGACTGGTGGATGCGCACGGCTTCGTGGCCCGGCTCGCCGGCGGCCGCTTCGCCGTCCTGCTCGGCGACGCCGACCAGCACCGCTGCGCCGCCGTCGCGCACGAGCTCCTGGCCGCGGCGCGCCAGCCGGTGCGGCTCGGCGACCTGGCCGTGGAGGTGACGGCGTCGGTCGGGGCCGCGGTGGGCCCGGCGCCCGACGGAGGGGCGCTGCTCACCGCCGCCGAGGCGGCCCTGCGCCGGGCGGCGACCACCCCGTCCCGCGTGTGGCTCGCCCGGCGCCGGGAGCTCCCGGCTGCCCACCGGCGCCAGGAGCTCGTGGACGACCTCCGCCGCGGGATGCGCGCCGGCGAGCTCGTCGTCCACTACCAGCCGATCGTGCGGCTCGACGACGGGTCGCCGGTCTCCGCCGAGGCGCTGGTCCGCTGGGCGCACCCGAGCAAGGGGCTGCTGTCGCCGACGGCCTTCCTCGGCGCGGCGGAGGACAGCGGGGCGGTCGTCGAGCTCGGGCGGCGCGTCCTGCTCGAGGCCTGCGCCGCAGCCGCCACCTGGCCGGAGGTGCTGGGGCGGCGGCGCTTGCCGGTGTCGGTCAACGTCTCGCCCCGTCAGCTCGTGCACGGGGACCTCGTGGCGGTCGTGGACGAGGCCCTCGAGGTGACCGGCCTGCCGCCGAGCGCCCTCGTCCTCGAGATCACGGAGACAGCCGTGCTGGGCGACCTGCAGCAGGTCGTGACGGTGCTGCGGCGGCTCCGGGACAGGGGGGTCGGCATCGCCGCGGACGACTTCGGGACCGGCTACTCGACGCTGGCGCACGCCAAGCAGCTCCCGCTCACGGCGGTGAAGATCGACCGCTCGTTCGTCGGGGGCCTCGGGCGTGACGCGGGGGACGCGGCCATCGTCGCGTCACTGCTGTCCCTGGCCGCTGCGCTGGACCTCGAGTGCGTGGCCGAGGGCGTCGAGACCGAGCAGCAGCGGCTCGTCCTGCGGACGCTCGGCTGCGACCGCGCCCAGGGGTTCCTGTTCTGCCGCCCGATCGACGCCGCGGCCCTCGCCGCCCGGTTCGCCGAACCGGTGTCCGACGAGGTCACGGCCCGCGGCGCCCTGGCGAGGGCCCGCCAGCTCCGGGCGGACGGCGCCAGCCTCACCACGGTGGCGGCGGCGCTGAACAGCGAGGGGAGGACCACCTCCGCCGGCCGCCGCTGGTCGGCACGGTCGGTCGCCCTGCTCCTGGGCGCCACGCGCTGAGACTGCTCCGTCCGGGCTAGTGGCGCGCCGCAGGAC
>DATMKB010000332.1:0-2717 GCA_035553635.1 Mycobacteriales bacterium | reverse complement strand
GGGCGGCGGGCGCCGCGGCGTCCTGGTCGACGCCGTGTGCCCGGGGCACTGCCGCACCGACATGGGCGGCCCGGACGCCCCGCGCAGCGCGGCCGAGGGCGCCGCGACGGCCGTCGAGCTCGCCTGCCGCGACGACGGCCCGACCGGGCTGCTGTGGGAGGACGGGGCCGTCGTCCCCTGGTGAGAGCATCGGGCGTGCTCGTCCGCCTGCCCGCCGCGCTGCCCGCCGCGCTGCTGGCCGCGCTGCTGGCCGGGCTGCTGGCCGCGGGCTGCAGCGGCACGCCGGGCGTGGCGCCCGGCGGCGAGCCGACCGCTGCGGCGCCGGCCTCGCCGTCGACCCCGCCGTCGCCGTCGCCGTCGCCGTCGCCGGAGCCGCAGCCGGTGCCCGTGCCGTTCGCCTGGTCCGAGTGCGGCAGCGGGTTCACGTGCGCCTCGCTTCCCGTGCCGCTCGACCGGGACGCGCCGTCGGCGGGCAGCATCGACCTCGCGCTGCTCCGCCGGCCCGCGACGGGGGAGCGGCTGGGGTCGCTCGTCGTCAACCCCGGCGGGCCGGGGGCGTCGGCGGTCGCCTGGCTGCGCGCCGCCTGGGAGTCCGTGCCCGAGCCGGTGCGGGCGCGGTTCGACGTCGTCGCCGTCGACCCCCGCGGCGTCGGGGACAGCGAGCGGGTCCGGTGCGTCACCACGCAGGAGATGGACGCCCTCGTCGCCCTCGACCCCGACCCCGACGACGCCGCCGAGCTCGCGGCGCTGCAGGACGGCAACCGGCGCTTCGCCGCGGGGTGCACCGCCCGGTCGGCGCGGGTGCTGCCGCACGTCTCGACCGAGCAGGTGGCCCGCGACCTCGACCTGCTCCGGGCGTCGCTGGGCGACCCGGGGCTGACCTACCTCGGCTACTCCTACGGCACGTCGATCGGGCTGCAGTACCTGCGGCTGTTCCCCGACCGCGTGCGCGCGCTGGTGCTCGACAGCCCGGTCGACCCGACCCTCGCCTGGGACGACCTGCTCGGCGGCCAGGCCCGCGGCTTCGACGCCGCGCTCGCAGCGTTCCTCGCCGACTGCGAGGTCGTCCGCTGCGCCTTCCGGCGGGCCGTCGACGGCGACCTGCTCGCGGCCTACGACGCGCTGGCCGCCCGGGTGGAGCAGCGCCCGCTGCCGGGCGACGGCGCGCGCACGGTGGGGCCCGGCGAGCTGTCGCTGGGCGCCGGGGCGGCCCTCTACAGCCGGGCCAGCGGGTGGCCCGCCCTCGCCGCCGCGCTGGCGGCCGCCGTCCGGGGCGACGGCAGCGGGCTGCTGGCCCTCTCCGACGCCTACCTCGACCGCACCGAGGACGGCTACGCCGGCACGTCGGAGGCGAACCTCGCGGTGAACTGCCTCGACCGGCCGTGGCCGCGCGACGCCCGCCCCTACCTCGACCTCGCCGAGCAGGTGCGGGCGACGGCGCCCCGCTTCGGCCCCGCGATCGCGCTGTCGGGCCTGGCCTGCGCCGCGTGGCCGGTCGCCCCGGTCGGCGAGCCGGGGCCGGTCCGCGCCGAGGGCGCGCCCCCGGTCGTGGTGCTCGGCACCACCCGCGACCCGGCGACCCCGCACGCGTGGGCCGTCGCCGTCGACCGGCAGCTCGCCGCGTCGGTGCTCCTGAGCGTCGACGGCGACGGGCACACGGTGTACCGGGCGGGTGCGCCGGCGTGCGTGCGGGAGCCCGTCGACGCCTACCTGCTCGAGCTGCGGGTGCCCGAGGGGGCGACCTGCCCGGCGGTGGGAAGGTAGGCGGCGTGCCTCCCCGTCCCAGCGCCCGCCGCAAGATCGCGGTCGCCACGTGGCGCGCGCCCAAGGAGAGCCGGCTCCACGCCCGCATGGCGGTCGACGCGACGGCGGTGCTGCGCTTCTGCGAGGAGCAGACCCGGGAGTCCGGCGTCCGGGTGACGCCGGGCGTGGTGGTGGGGCTGGCCTTCCAGCGCGGCATCGAGCACGTGCCGGCGTTCCTCAACCGGGTCGTGCTGGGGCGGATCGTCCCGTACCCCACGGTCGACGTCGCCTTCGCCGTCGACATCGACCAGGGCGACGACCTCGCGCCGACGAAGGTGCACGACGTCGACCGCAAGTCGGTCGTGGAGGTGGCCCGCGAGCTGGAGCAGGGGGCGGCGCGCCTGCGCGCCCGGCGCGACCGCGCCCACTCCACCGCCACGGGCATCGCGCACGCCGTCCCGTGGTGGGCCATGCGGCCGGTGCTGGGCGCGGCGTCGCTGCTCAACGGCGGCCTCGGGGTGCCGGCGTTCGGGCAGCCCGCGTTCCCGCTCGGGTCGATGTTCGTCACGAACATCGGCTCGTTCGGCCTCGACGAGGGCTACGTCGCGCCGGTGCCCTTCGCCCGGGTGCCGCTCTACGTCTGCGTCGGCGCGGTCGGCGACGCGCCCATGGCGGTCGACGGCGAGGTGGTCGTGCGGCCGCAGATGGTGATGACCGCGACGGCCGACCACCGGCTGGTCGACGGCGCGCACGCCGCGAAGCTGGCGCAGCTCGTGCGGCTCTCGCTGGCCGACCCGTGGAGCCTGGACCGCGACCGCCCCTGACGGGCGGGAGGGTGCCCCCGGCAGGATTCGAACCTGCGCCCCTGCCTCCGGAGGGCAGTGCTCTATCCCCTGAGCTACGGGGGCTCTGGGGCGGCCGGAACGCTACCAGCGCCGGGACCGGCCCCGGCGGCGCGCTGTGTAGCCTCCCGC
>DATMKB010000331.1:0-6402 GCA_035553635.1 Mycobacteriales bacterium | reverse complement strand
CGCGTGCGGCTGCTCGCCGTGAGCGTCGCGCTCGACCTGCTGCGCCGCGCGCTCGCCTGACGGGAGTGCCACGGGGTGCCCGGGCGTTGTCCAGAGGGCGGGTCCCGGGACGGCGTGCCGGTGTCAGGGTCCCGCGATAGGTTGGCGCGCGACGCACCCCGACGGCAGGGAGGGACGAGATGGCAGTGCTCCGGACCCTGCTGGGCGAGGCCCTGCGCACCGAGCGCCTGAGCCAGGACCGCACGCTGCGCGAGGTGTCCTCCGCCGCGCGGGTCAGCCTCGGCTACCTCTCCGAGGTGGAGCGCGGGCAGAAGGAGGCCTCCTCCGAGCTGCTCGCCGCCATCTGCCGGGCGCTCGGCGTCCGGCTCTCCGACGTCCTGCGCGACGTCAGCGAGACGCTGTCGGCGCTCGAGCCGGTGCCCGACACCGTGCCGGCCTCCGTGCCCTCGCTCGAGCCGGTCGGCGCCGACGCCCCGGTCACGGCGTTGTCCCGCCGCGACGTCGTCGCGGCGGCCTGACGCCCGCGGTGACCGCCCCGGCGCTGCCGTCGGACCTGCCGCGCCGCACCACGGGCACGCGGGTGCGGTCCGGCAACGCCATGTCGCGCACCCGCGCGGCCGTGCTCGACGCCGCGGCGCACTGCGTCGAGCGGTACGGCGTCAAGCGCACGACGATGGGCGACATCGCCCTCAAGGCCGCGGTGGCCAAGGCGACGCTCTACAACCACTTCCGCACCAAGGACGACGTGCTCGCGGCGCTCGTCGCGTCCCGCGCCGCGGCGCTCGCCGAGCACTGCCGGGCCGCGGCGGCCGGCGAGCCGCTGCCGGCCGACGGCGTCGGCGCGGTGCCGGTGGGGGCCGGCCTTGCCGCGGCGCTCGAGGTGGCGTCCGCCGGGCTCGCCTCCGACGGCCCGCTGCGACGCCTGGTCTCCGACGACCCGGGGTTGGCCGCCGCCCTGGCCGCACCGGGGGAGGGCCGCGGCTGGGAGCAGGTGCGCGCCGCCGTCCGCGACGTCCTGGCCGCCGCCGGCGCCCCGGCGGACGACGACGCCGTCGCCCTGGTCCTGCGCTGGCTGCTCAGCCAGGTGCTGTGGCCGGCGTCGCCGCAGGAGGCCCGCGCCGGAGCCGCCCGGCTGGCCTCCGCGCTGGGCGGTTGAGAGCGACCCTCCCGGGCTAGGGTCCGGGGGACGACACCCTCGAGGAGGCTGCTGTGGCGAACCCGTTCGTGCGGGGCTGGAAGTACTTCATGGCCCTGCTGTCCGGCAAGCTCGACGAGCACGCCGACCCCAAGATCCAGATCCAGCAGGCGATCGAGGAGGCGCAGCGCCAGCACCAGCAGCTCACCCAGCAGGCCGCCGCCGTCATCGGCAACCAGCGGCAGCTGGAGATGAAGCTCGCCCGCCAGATGAGCGAGGTCGAGAAGCTGCAGGGCTCCGCGCGCCAGGCGCTCGTGCTCGCCGACCAGGCCCGCGCCGCCGGCGACGAGGCCAAGGCCCAGCAGTACGAGCAGACGGCGCAGACCTTCGCCACGCAGCTCGTCGCCGCAGAGCAGTCGATGGAGGACCTCAAGAGCCTGCACGACCAGGCGCTGCAGGCCGCAGAGCAGGCCAAGCGCGCCGTCGAGGACAACGCGCACCGCGTGCAGACCAAGCTGGCCGAGCGCAGCAAGCTGCTCACCCAGCTCGAGCAGGCCAAGATGCAGGAGCAGGTCTCGGCCAGCCTGCAGTCGATGTCGGCGCTGCAGGCCCCCGGCTCGACGCCGTCGCTCGACGAGGTGCGCGAGAAGATCGAGGCCCGCTACGCCAAGGCGCTCGGCTCGGCCGAGCTCGCGCAGAACAGCGTCGAGGGCCGGATGCTCGAGGTGCAGAAGAGCACCCTCGACATGGCCGGGGCCAGCCGCCTCGACCAGATCCGCGCCAGCATGGCCGGCCAGCAGACGGCCGCGCCGCAGGTCACCGGCTCCACCGCCCCGCCGCTCGCCTCCGGCACGCCCCAGGCGACCCCGCAGGCCGCCGCCGAGGGCGAGGGGACCTCCACCTCCTGACCGTGGTCACCTCGTGAGCGGTCCCGGGGACGCCGCCCGCCGGCTCGCCGACGCGGCCCTGCAGGCGGCGCGCGAGGCCGCGCGCGAGCGCAGCCTCGAGCCGCTCAAGGACGCCGTCGCGCCCGGTCCGCAGGTCGCCGACCGGCGCCTGGCCCGGCGCCTGGCGCGCGACGCCGAGCAGGCCCGCCGTGCCCAGCTGCTCGCCCAGCAGCAGCACGAGGCGGCCCTCGCCCGCCGGGAGCGGGTGCTGCGCCGCTCGCGGCGGCCATCCCTCCGTGGGGCGTCGTGGGCGCCGGGGCCGTCGGGGTGGCCGCCGCGGCACCGGCCGCCGTCGCGCCGACGCCGGTGCTGCTCGGCCTGGGTGCCGCAGCCGCCGCCCGCGTGGCCGTCGCGGTCGCCCGGCTGCGCCGCCCGCCGGCGGTGCCCCCGGCGCCGCCCGCCCTGCCGGCCGGCCCGCCGCCGCCGCACCCGCGCAGCGCGGCGTTCCCGTCGGTGCGCCGCCTCGAGCAGGTGCGCGGCGCGCTGCGGTCGCTGCTGCCCCTCGTCGGGCCGGCCGGCCGCGAGGTGGCCGAGGAGGCCTGGGCGGCCGCGGCCGACAACGACACGGCGCTGCGCTGGCAGGCCGCGCGGCTGGCCGCGGCCGAGCCGCACCGCGGCGTCGACCCGGCCGAGCTGGCGCGGCTGGAGGCGGGCGTCGCCGCGCAGGAGGGGCTCGTGCAGGCGGTGGCCGACCTCGTCGCTGCCAGCGCCGACCCCGCGGCGGGGGCACGGCTGCAGGACGTCACCGACCGGCTGCACGGCCTCGCCGAGGGGCTGCGCGAGGTGCGCTGATCAGCCCCGGCGCAGGACGCCCTCGGCCTCGTCGACCGTCACGGGGACGGCGGGCAGCGGCGTGCGCGCCGGGCCGGTGGTGGGGGAGCCGTCGGCCGGGTCGAAGCGCGAGCCGTGGCAGGGGCAGTTGAGGGACTGCTCCTCTGCGTCCCAGACCACCGTGCAGCCGTTGTGGGTGCACACGCTCGAGTACGCCTTGACCTCCTCGCCCGCGACCACGGCGATGGCCTTGCCGTCCGGGCTCTCGAAGGCGATCGACCCCTGCTCCCGCAGCGTGGCGAGGTCGGTGATGACGGGCTCGTCGGCGCCCGTGGTGGCCTGCGGGCCCGCCGGCTCCCCGCCGCCGCAGGCGGTGAGCAGGCCGGCCGCGGCGACGGCGCCGGCTCCGGCGAGGACGGTGCGGCGGGAGGGGCAGGTCGCGCAGCTCATGGTCTGGCAACGGTAGGACGGGCACCGCCGTTCCGCCTCACGGGCGGTACCGCGTGCGCCCCAGCGGCCGGGGCTCGCGCCGCCGCGGCACCGGTGCCGGCGACGGCCCGGGCTGGCAGCGCGGGCACCAGTATGTGAGCCGCGCGTGCGGCGCGGCGCCCTGCTCGGCGGACGCGATGCGGGTGCCGCACCGCCGGCACGGCCGGCCGGTGCGCTCGAAGACCCAGTGCATCTCGCCGTTGCGCAGCGACCCGGTGGTCGACTGCTCCCAGCGGCCCTTGTTCGCGTCCATCAGCCGCCGGCCGCGCTCGACGAGCGCCGGGAGGTCGGCCACCTCCCCGACGGGCGTCCACGGCGACAGCCCCTGCAGGAACAGCACCTCGGTGCGGTAGAGGTTGCCCAGGCCCGCGAGCAGCCGCTGGTCGAGCAGCGCCAGGCCGACCTCGCGGGCGGGGTCGGCGCGCAGCCGGCGCAGCGCCTCGTCGGCGTCCCAGTCCGGGCCGAGCAGGTCCGGCCCCAGGTGCCCGACGACGTCGTCCTCGGCGGAGGTGGGCACCAGCTCGACCACCGGCAGCCGGTAGCCCACCGCCTCCCACGGCGCGGTGCGCAGGACCGCGCGCACCTGCCAGTCCGGCCCGCCGGTGCGGCGCTGCCCCGGGCGGTAGAGGTGCCACGAGCCGTCCATCCGGAAGTGCGTGTGCAGCGTGAGCCCGCCCTCGAGGCGCGTCAGCAGGTGCTTGCCGCGGCTGACGACCTCGATCACGCGCCGCCCGGACAGGTCGGTGGCGGCCAGCTGCGGCACCCGGAAGTCGGTCTCGAGCAGCACCTCGCCGGCCAGGGCGTCGTGCAGGCGCCGCCCGGCGAGCCAGACGGTGTCGCCCTCAGGCACGACGTCCCCGCGCGTACCCGGCCTCGCCGCGCAGCCGCCGCCCGCGCGAGCCGAACGACTCCTCGTTCACGCCGCGCCGCAGCCCCGGCCGGGTCGGCCGCTCGTCGAGCGACGGCGCCGGGCCGGGCTGGCACGACGGGCACCACCAGGTCTCCCGGCCGTACGGCGCGCCCTCGACGGCGTCGCGGAACTGCACGGGCGTGCCGCAGCGCCGGCAGGGCCGCTCGGCCCGCCCGTACACCCAGTGCGTCCGGCCCCGCCGGGTGTCGCCGGTGGTGACCTGGCCGGGGTGCTCGAGCGAGTGCCGCAGCATCCGCTGCGCCAGCCGGACGGCAGCCCGCAGGTCGACGTCGCGCACCGGCGTCCAGGGGGAGTGGCCGCGCAGGTAGCAGGTCTCCACCGCCCAGAGGTTGCCGATGCCCGCGAGGTTCTTCTGGTCGAGCAGCGCCTCGACGAGCGGCCGGTCGGGGTCGGCCGACAGCCGCCGCACCGCCTCGCCCTCGTCCCAGGGGCTCCCGACGCCGAGCAGGTCCGGGCCGAGGTGACCGACGACGCGGTCCTCCTCGTCGGTCGGCACGAGCTCGAGCACCGGCATCCGCAGCGCGTACGCCGTCGGGCCGTCGGTGCGCAGCACGAGCCGCACCTCGTCGTCGAAGGACCGGGGGAGCACCTTGCCCGGGCCCACGAGCGACCAGCTGCCGTCCATGCGCAGGTGGCTGTGCAGGGTCAGGCCGCCGGAGAAGCGGGTGAGCATGTGCTTGCCCCAGGAGTCGAACGCGAGCACCTCGCGGCCGGACAGGTCGGCCGTGGCGAGCTGCGGCACCCGGAAGTCTGAGGACACGACGGTGCGGCCCACCAGGCCCGCGCGCATGCGCGTCGCGAGCTTCCAGACGCTGTCACCCTCGGGCACCCCTCCATGGTCCCCTCCGGCGCGTCGGACCACCCCGTGTTGCGCTGAGGGCGCAGCGCGGTGTCTGATCCCCGTCCATGTCCCCCCGCCGGCTCGTCGCCGCGTCCGCCGCCCTCCTGCTCGCCGCCGGCCTGGCCGCCGCGCCGGCCGCCTCGGGGCAGGTCGCCGCCCCGGTCGCCGTGCGCGACGGCGGCACGGTCGAGACGTCGGTGTTCCCCAGCGACCGGTTCACCGTCGCCGACAGCGCGCAGCTCACCGGCCGACGCGTCGCGCTGCCGGTGCCCACCTGCACGGAGGCCACCCGGAGCCTGTGCGACGCCGTCCGCGTGCTCAACACGGCCGACGGGTTCGACCTCCAGCCGCGGTTCTTCCTGCCGTTCACCGGCGACGTCGACGTCGCCACGGTGACGCCGGAGAGCGTCTACGTCGAGGGGCCGGCCGGCCGCACCGGCCTGCAGGAGCTCACCTTCGACCCGTCGCTGGACCTGCTCGCGGGCACCGTGCGCGCCCAGCTGCCGGAGCGGACCCGGCACGTCCTCGTGATCACCCGGCTCGTGCGCGGCGCCGACGGCCGGCCCCTCGCGGCCGAGGTCCGGGTGCCGTTCACCACCATGTCGGGCACCACCGAGCTGGCCCGCCTGCGCGCCGCCCTCGACGACGGCAGCGCCTACGCCGCGGCCGGCATCACGAGCCGGGCGGCGAGCTTCGTGCAGCCGAACCCGGGCGACCGGTTCTCGCCCATCACCTCCGGCACGGTCACCACCGTCTTCCCGGCGCTGCTCACCACGGAGAACCTGCAGCGCAACGACCAGCGCACCACCAGCACCGACCCCGCGACGTTCACGAGCTCGACGGTGCCGAACCTCGCACTGGCCGCCGTCGGCTGCTACGCCTTCGGCAGCTTCGAGACGCCGCTGTTCGCCCGCGACGACAGCACCATCGCGCCGACCCCGACGACGCAGACCCCGCCGGTGCAGGGCAAGGCCCGCACCGGCTTCGCCCTCGTCGTCCCGGCGGGCACGCCGCCCGCGGGCGGCTGGCCGGTGGCCGTGTACGGGCCGGGCTTCACGCGCAGCTACTTCGACCTGTTCGTCTCCGCCGACCTCAACGCCGCCGCCGGCATCGCCACCATCGCGACGAACCCGCTGGGCCACGGCTTCGGCCCGGCCAGCACGATCACGGTGCAGGGGCCCGGCACGCGGTTCCTGTCCTACGGGCGCGGCAAGGACCTCACCGGCGACGGGCGGATCGAGGCCGCGGAGGGCTCGCAGCCGGCCATCGCCGTGAGCAACGACGGCGG
>DATMKB010000330.1:0-3166 GCA_035553635.1 Mycobacteriales bacterium | reverse complement strand
GCCCCGCCGATGCCGCCCGCGAGGGCCGTGATGCGCACGCCCCCATCCTGCCGGAGCCGCCGCGGGCCGCCCGGACGCTGCCGGACGAGGACGGCAGGTCCGTGTCGCGGACGCTCGACGACTGGCCCCGCCGGCCGGACCGGCCGAGGCGCCCGGCGGGCCCCCCGCCGGCGCGCTGCTCGGCCGGGTGCTCGGCCGACTGCGCGGACGGGCCCCTGGTCCTGCCGGCCGGGCCAGTCGTCGACTGCGCCGGACACGCTGCCGCGATCCCGGCCGGCCCCGGCCGGCCCCGGCCGGCGGCGGGCCGGCCGGGCCGTCGCGGGCGAGGATGGCGGCATGGCGCTGACCGGCACGGGCACGCGGCGGCTCGCCGGCGTCGACGCCGCGCGCGGCACCGCGCTGCTCGGCATGACGGCGGTGCACACGCTGCCGGCGACCGAGGCGGGCCGGACGACACTCGCGCACCTGGTCGCCGCGGGCCGCTCGGCGGCGCTGTTCGCGGTGCTCGCCGGCGTCGGGGTGGCCCTGGCGACCGGAGGGCGCCGCCCGGTCGAGGGGGAGCGCCGCCGGCGGTGGCGGCTGGCGCTCGTGGTGCGCGGGCTCCTCGTGGGGGCGGTCGGCCTGGCGGTGGCCGAGCTCGACACCGGCGTCGCGGTGATCCTCGCCTACTACGCGGTGCTGTTCGCGCTGGCCGTCCCGCTGCTGGGGCTGCGGCCGAGGGCGCTGCTCGCGGTCGCCGCCGCCGTCGCGGTGCTCGTGCCGGTGGTCAGCCAGGCGGTGCGGCCCGGGCTCGGCCTGCCCGTGCTCGACAGCCCGACGGTCGGCACCGTGCGCGACGACCCGGTGGCGCTCCTCGAGACGCTGCTGCTCACCGGCTACTACCCGGCGCTCGCGTGGACGGCGTACCTGGCGCTCGGCCTGGCGGTCGGGCGGCTGGCCCTCGGCCGCCCGCGGACGGCCGCCGTCCTCGCGCTGTCGGGAGCGGTGCTGGCCGCGGCGGCCAGCGCGGCGAGCGCCCTGCTGCTCGGGCCGCTCGGCGGGCTCGACCGCATCGCGCAGGTCACCGACCTCGACGGCAGGGACGTGGCCGACGTCGTCGCCGAGAGCCGCTTCGGCACCGTCCCGACGACGACGTGGTGGTGGCTCGCCACCGACGCGCCGCACAGCACGACGCCGCTGGACCTCCTGCACACCGCCGGCACGGCCCTGCTCGTGCTCGGCGTCCTGCTGCTGCTCGTGCCGCGCGCCCGGCGGCTGCTGGACCCGCTCGCCGCCGCCGGGTCGATGCCGCTGACGCTCTACTGCGCGCACCTCGTCGTGCTCGCGCTGGTGGCCGCGAGCGGCCTCGCCCCGGACCCGCTGCTGCTGTGGCTCGCGCAGGTCGTGCTCCTGGTCGCCGCGGCGGCGGCCTGGCGGCGGCGGGTCGGGCGCGGGCCGCTCGAGGCCGGGGTCGCCGCGGTGACCCGGCGCGTCGTCGGGCGGACGTAGGGTCGGTCGGGTGGAGCAGCCCCGGGGGATGGTGCGGGCGCTGGCCCGTGCGGCTGCCGGCAAGGCGCTCGACGTCGACGAGGCCACCGTCCTGCTGGCCGCGCGCGGCGACGACCTGACGGCCCTGTGCGCCGCGGCGGCGCGCGTCCGCGACGCCGGGCTGGAGGCCGCGGGCCGTCCGGGCACCGTGACCTACAGCCGCAAGGTCTTCGTCCCGCTCACGCGGCTGTGCCGCGACCGCTGCCACTACTGCACCTTCGCCACCGTGCCCCACCGGCTGCCGGCGCCGTACCTGTCGGTCGACGAGGTGCTGCAGATCGCCCGCGACGGCGCGGCGCTGGGCTGCAAGGAGGCGCTGTTCACCCTCGGCGACCGTCCCGAGGAGCGCTGGCCGCAGGCCCGGCAGTGGCTCGACGAGGCCGGCTACGACTCGACGCTCTCCTACGTCCGGGCGTGCGCCGTCGCGGTGCTCGAGGAGACGGGGCTGCTGCCCCACCTCAACCCGGGCGTCCTGTCGTGGGAGGAGCTGCAGCGGCTCAAGCCGGTGGCCCCGTCGATGGGGATGATGCTCGAGACCACCGCGGACGTGCCCGCCCACCGCGGCAGCCCGGACAAGGTGCCCGCGGTGCGGCTGCGGGTCCTCGAGGACGCCGGGCGGCTGTCGGTGCCGTTCACGAGCGGGCTGCTCGTCGGCATCGGCGAGACGCTGCGCGAGCGGGCGGAGACGGTGTTCGCGCTGCGGGCGGCGCACCGCCGGCACGGTCACCTGCAGGAGGTGATCGTCCAGAACTTCCTCGCCAAGGACGACACCGCGATGCGCGCGGCGCCGGACGCCTCGCGCGAGGAGCACCTCGCGGCGGTCGCCGTCACGCGGCTCGTCTGCGGCCCGGGCATGCGGGTGCAGGCGCCGCCCAACCTCGTCGACACCTGGGCGGACGTCGCCGACCTGCTCGCCGCCGGCGTCGACGACCTCGGCGGGGTCAGCCCGCTCACGCCCGACCACGTCAACCCCGAGCGGCCCTGGCCGCACCTCGACGCCCTCGCCGCGGCGACGGCCGCCGCCGGGTTCGCGCTCACCGAGCGGCTCACCGCCCACCCGCCGTACCTCGCCGAGCCGTGGCTCGACCCGCGGCTGCGCCCGCACGTCGACGCGCTGCGCGACGACCGGGGCCTGGCGGCCGACGTGCGGCCCGCCGGCCTGCCCTGGCAGGAGCCCGACGCCGCCCTGGCCACCACCGGCCGGGCGGACCTGCACACGGCGATCGACGCCGAGGGGCGGCGCACCGCCGCGAGGTCGGACGTCACGCACGTCTACGGCGACTGGGGCGCGGTGGCCGAGCACGCCGCCCGCACGGGGGCGCCGCTGCCGCGCCTGGACGGCGACGTCGCCGCCGCGCTGCGCGTCGCGCAGGACCGGCCGGGCGACCTCGACCGCCGCCGGGTGCTCGCCCTGCTCACCGCCGACGGGCCCGACCTCGACGCCGTGGCCGCGCTGGCCGACGACGTCCGGCGCGACGCCGTCGGCGACGACGTCACCTACGTGGTGAACCGGAACATCAACTTCACCAACGTCTGCTACACCGGCTGCCGGTTCTGCGCCTTCGCCCAGCGGCGCACCGACGCCGACGCCTACAGCCTGTCGCTGGAGGAGGTCGAGGCGCGGGTGCGCGAGGCGTGG
>DATMKB010000329.1:0-4747 GCA_035553635.1 Mycobacteriales bacterium | reverse complement strand
ACCCAGGCGCTGCCGCCGCTCTGCTCGGCGACGCGCTGCACGACCGCGAGGCCGATGCCGGTGCCGCCGTGGGCCTCGCGCACGTGGAGCCGCTGGAACATCCGGAAGACCTTCTCCCGGAAGCGCGGGTCGACCCCGATGCCGTCGTCGTCGACGGCCAGGACGACGTCGGCGCCGTCGGAGGCGGTCGACACGCGCACGTGGGGAGCCTGCCCCTCGCGGCGGAACTTCACGGCGTTGCCGGCGAGGTTCTGCACCAGCTGCGCCAGCGAAGCCGGGTCGGCCCGCACGGCGAGCAGCGGCTCGTCCACCTCGACGACGGCGCCGCTCTCCTCGAGGGCCACCGACAGGGCACGGAGCGCCGCCCGCACCGACGCCCCGGTGTCGACCTCCTGCAGCGCCGGCTCCAGCCGCACGAAGCGCGACCAGTGCAGCAGGTCGTCGATGAGCTGGCGCATGCGCGCGCAGCCGTCGACGACGTGCTCGACGTAGCGCCGCCCCCGCTCGTCGAGGGCCTCGCCGTAGCGCCGCTCGAGCAGCTGCACGTAGCCGGTGACGACGCGCAGCGGCTCCGACAGGTCGTGCGAGGCGACGTAGGCGAACTGCTCGAGGTCGCGGTTGCTGCGCAGCAGCACCTCCTGCGAGCGCTGCAGGTCGGCGTGCGCGTAGGCGAGCTCCTCGGCCAGCCGCACCCGCTCGGTGATGTCCTGCACGCTCGTCGCGACGCCGACGACCGCGCCGTCCGCGCCGCGCAGCGGCGACACCGTGAGGCTGACCGGCACGGGGGTGCCGTCGACGCGCTGCTGCACCGTGTCGAAGCGCTCGACCCGCTCGCCGGCGCGGGCCCGCTCGCGCGCGCGGCGCAGCTCGGCGGCGCCGAGCGCGGGGGTGACGAGGTCGGCGGGCGCGCCGAGCATCTCGGCGGCGGAGCGCCCGTAGAGCCGCTCGGCGGCGGCGTTCCACGACGTGACCCGGCCGTCGGCGTCCTCGGTGCAGATGGCGTCGGCGGAGACCTCGACCACCTGGGCGAGCAGGTCGGCGTCCGCGTGCTGCACGCCCGGGACGCTACGCGGTCGGGCGCACCTGCACGGCCGGTCGCCGCGGGTCCTCGGCGAGCACGAGCACGTCGCACGCCCGCCGCGGCTGCACGTCCCGCTCGTAGTCGGCGAACGCCTCGCGCTGCCAGTCCGGGACGCCGCGGCGCGCGAGCGCCGCGGGCGACAGCGCGACGTGCACCACGAGGTCCGCGGGCAGGCCGCGGCCGAGCAGCAGCACGCCGTCGACGAGCAGCACCGCCCGCTCCGGCACCGGCTGGCGCGCGGCGCGCGCCGAGCGGTCGGTGACCGGGTCGCGCAGCGCCGGCAGCCACGTGCCGGTGGACGCGGCGTCGAGCACCTCGCGGGCCAGGGCGCCGTCGTCGAGCCAGGTGGTGCGGAACGCCTCGGGGTCCTCCCGGCCGTGCTCGAAGCGCTCGCCGGCGGGCCGCAGGAAGTGGTCGGCGCGCACCCGCAGCGGCGGGCGACCGGCGGCGGTCAGGCCGGGCACGAGCGCGTCGGCGAGCGCGTCGGCGCCGACGCCGTCGAGCAGCACCCGGACCGGCGCGCCGGCCGGCAGTGCGACGAGCAGGTCGACGAGGTCCCGGGCAAGCGCGTCGGGACTGCGGGGGACCGGCCCGGGGGTCAGACGGCCCGGCGGCGCGGCGCCAGCTCCGGCGGCAGCGGCACCGCCGGGTTGGTCGACGACAGCACCACCTCGCGCGCGAGGTCGTGCACCTTGCGGCCGCGCGAGCGGGCGGTCTTGCGCAGCCGCTCGAACGCGTCGCGGGGGCTGGCGTGCAGGCGCTCGGTGAGCACGCCGATGGCCTGCTCGACGACGACGCGCGCCGCGAGCGCGTGCTCGAGCTGCTGCACCGACAGCCGCAGCTGGCCGACCTCGTCGAGCTCGCCCTCGGCGCGCGGGGGCCGCGAGCCCGGAGCCAGCTCGGCGGCGAGCAGGTCGGCCAGCACCATGGCGCTGGTGAGGTCGTCGGCGTCACCGCCGTGCTCGGGGTCGCCGACCGCCCAGCCGCCCTCGGGCAGGCGGCGGATGACGACGCCCTCCGCGACGAGGTCGCCGACGTGGGCCGACAGGACGTCGGCCAGGTGCTGCAGCACCTCGAGCGTGTGCGCGTCGACGGGCACCGAGCCGCGGTCGATGCCGCACAGCGTCGCCACGACCTTGCCGGAGGCGTCGCGCACCGGCACGCCGACGTAGGACCGGATGCCGAGCTGCTGGCCGATCGGCGCCTCGGCGTAGTACGGGTCGACGGGCGCGTCTGCCGTCGCGGCGGGCGCCCCGCCGAGCATGCGGTGGCAGAAGGTCGCCGAGCGGTCGGCGCTGACGCCCTCCTCGACGCCCGGCCAGTCGCCGCGGGCGTGCACGCGCTCGAAGGTGAACGTGTCGTCGGTGAGCCCGCCGAGGAAGACGACCTCCATGCCGAGGAGGCTCGCCGCCGTGGCCATGGCCGCGTCGACGGCAGGGCTGGCGGGGACGGTCGGGGTCACGGAGGTCGCTCCACTGGGGGTCGGGCCGGCAGGCTGCTCAGGGGTCATCGCTGGCAGACGGTCCCCGCGGCACGGGTCCATAGTCGCTGCTGGGCCCCCCGCTTGTCAGGCGATGCGGGCGAGCCGGGCACTCCGGGCGCGTCAGCCCGCGAGGCCGGCGAGGCGCTCCTTGACCTGCGCGAGCGAGGGGTTGGTCATCGCGCTGCCGTCCGGGAAGACGACGGTGGGCACCGTCTGGTTGCCGCCGTTGACGCTCATGACGTAGTCGGCCGCCGACGGGTCCTGCTCGATGTCGACCACCTCGTAGCGCACCGACTCGCGGTCGAGCTGCTTCATGAGCCGGTGGCAGTAGCCGCACCACTGCGTGCTGTAGACGGTGAGCGGGGCGGTCACGGGGGCTCCTCGGGTCGGCGGGGCGGGACGCCTGTCGTCAACAGCCGGCGGCGGCCGGGCCTTCCCGGCCGCACCGGCTGGCACAGTGGCGGGGTGACGCTCGCCCCGCCCGCCGCCGCCCCCGAGGGCGCCGCCGGCAACCCCGAGCGGGTGCTCGCGGCGCTCGACCCGGAGCAGCGCGCGGCGGCCGAGGCGGTGCGCGGCCCGGTGGTCGTCCTCGCCGGCGCCGGCACGGGCAAGACGCGCACGATCACCCACCGCGCGGCCCACATGGTGCTGTCCGGGGTGGTCCCGCCGTCGGCCCTGCTGGCCGTCACCTTCACCTCCCGGGCGGCGGGGGAGATGCGCACCCGGTTGCGGGCGCTCGGCGTCGGCGGGGTGCAGGCCCGCACGTTCCACTCGGCGGCTCTGCGCCAGCTGCAGTACTTCTGGCCGAAGGTCGTCGGCGGGGCGCCGCCGCGGCTGCTGGAGAACACGTTCTCGCTCGTGGCGGCGTCGGCGTCCCGGGCGCGGCTGCGGCCCTCCACCGCCGAGCTGCGCGACCTGCTGTCCGAGCTCGAGTGGGCCGCCGCCACGCTCGTCGCCCCCGAGGACTACCCGGCCCGGGCGGCCGCCGCCGGCCGCCAGGGCCCCTTCGACGCCGCCGTCGTGGCGCAGGTCTACGACGCCTACCGCCAGGTGAAGCAGGACCAGGGGCTCGCCGACTTCGACGACCTGCTGCTGCTCACCGCCGGCGCGCTCGAGGAGTCGCGCGAGGTGGCCGAGGAGTTCCGCTCGCGCTACCGGTCCTTCGTCGTCGACGAGTACCAGGACGTCACGCCGCTGCAGCAGCGCCTGCTCGACGCCTGGCTCGGCGACCGCGACGACCTCTGCGTCGTCGGCGACGCGCAGCAGACCATCTACTCGTTCACCGGCGCGACGCCCGACCACCTCGTCGGCTTCCGGGCGCGCTACCCGCACGCCACCGAGGTGCGCCTCGTGCGCGACTACCGCTCCACGCCGCAGGTGGTGGCGCTGGCCAACGGCGTGCTGCTGCGGGCCACGACGTCGGCGCCGCGGCTCGAGCTGCGTGCCCAGCGGCCCGACGGCCCGGCACCCACCTTCGCCGAGCACCCGGACGAGCCGGCCGAGGCCGCCGCCGTCGCCCGCCGCTGCAAGCAGCTCGTCGAGTCCGGCACGCCCGCGAGCGAGATCGCCGTCCTCTACCGGGTCAACGCGCAGTCCGCCGCGTACGAGGCGGCGCTGACCGATGCCGGCGTGCCCTACCTCGTGCGCGGCGGCGAGCGCTTCTTCGACCGCGCCGAGGTCAAGGAGGCGGTGCTGCTGCTGCGCGGCGCCGCCCGCGCGCACGACGACGGCGCCCCCGCCGGCCTGGGCGACGCCGTGGCCGACGTCCTGCGGGCCGGCCTGCAGTGGGACGCCGCCAGCCCGCCCGCCGGCGCCGGCGCCGCCCGCGAGCGGTGGGAGTCGCTCGCCGCGCTGCACCGGCTCGCCGTCGACCTCGGCGCCGCCTCGCCGGGCGCGGGGCTGAAGGAGGTCGTCGCCGAGCTCGAGGAGCGCGCCGCCGCGCAGCACGCCCCCACCGTCGACGGCGTCACGCTGGCGTCGCTGCACGCCGCCAAGGGCCTCGAGTGGGACGCCGTCTTCCTCGTCGGGCTCGTCGACGGCACCCTCCCGCTCGTGCACGCCACCACGCCCGCGGCCGTGGAGGAGGAGCGCCGGCTGCTGTACGTCGGGGTCACCCGCGCCCGCGAGCACCTGGCGCTGTCGTGGGCCCTGGCCCGCTCGCCCGGGGGGCGCGCCACGCGCTC
>DATMKB010000328.1:0-12023 GCA_035553635.1 Mycobacteriales bacterium | reverse complement strand
GCGGCGGCACGATGACGACGTCGCGCCGGCGCACCGGGTCGCCGAGCTCCTCGACGGCGCCCGCGCCGATCTCCCGGGCGTACGCGAGCCCCTTGGCGAGCCCGCCGCCCACCGGCACGTGGGAGCCGACCGGAGAGGGCTTGCGGGGAGGCACCGGAGCACTCTGCCAGACGCTCGCGGGACGAGCTGTGACCTCCGGGGCGAAGGGGTCAGAAGGTGTAGACGGTGATGGTGCTGCCGCGCTTGGCCTGGGTGCCGGGCCCCGGGTCGGTGCGCAGCACCCGCTCGGGGCCGGCGGGCACGTCGATGACGCGGACCTCGAAGCCCGCCTCGCGCAGCCGCCGCTCGGCCTCGTCGCGGGGCTGGCCGCCGACGTCGGGCACCTCGACGAGGTCGGGGCCCTTGCTCACGGTCACCACGACCCGGGAGCCGCGCGGTGCGGTGCCGCCCGCGCGCGGCTCCTGGGCGATGACCTGCCCCTTGGGGACGTCGTCGCTGAACGCCTCGCGCACGCCGCTGGTGAAGCCGGCGGCCTCGAGCGCGCGGCCGGCGTCGGCCTGGCTGCGGCCGACGACGTCGGGCACCGGGAGCATCTCCAGGCCCTTGCTCACGACGAGCGTCACCGGGGTGTCCTCGCGCAGCAGCTCCCCGGCGGGCGGGTCGGTGCCCAGCACCTCGCCGACCGGCCGGTCGCTGAACTCCTCGACGACCGTGCCGGCGCGCAGGCCGACCGCCTCGAGCGCCGCCGTGGCGCCCGGGACGTCGCTGCCCGCCACCTCCGGCACGGCGCGGCGGTCGGGCCCGAGGCTGAGCACCAGCGTCACGACGGCGCCGCGGCGCAACCGGGAGCCCTCGTCGGGCTGCTGCTCGAGGACGTGCCCGGCGGGCACCTGCTCGTCGAAGCGCCCCTCGGGGTCGACGCGCACCTCGAATCCCGCGGCGGTGAGCGTGCTGACCGCGGCCGCCTCCTCGCTGCCGAGGACCGACGGGACGTCGGCGTAGCGGCCGGTGCCGAGGTACCAGCCGCCGCCGAGCGCGGCGGCGGCCAGGAGCAGGACGACGAGGGCCCACAGGACGCCCTTGCGTCGGGACCGGCGGCGCCGCACCGGGCGGGCCGGGCGGACCGGCGTGCGCGGCACCACGAGGGTCGGCTGGCCGGCCGACGGCAGGCGCACGACGACGGTGCGGTGCTCGTCGGGCAGGTCGGCGAGGACGGCGCGCACCTCCGCCAGCAGGGCGCCGGCGTCGAGCGGGCGGGCCGCGGGGTCGCGCCGGGTGGCGCGCACGACCAGCTCGTCGACGGCCACGGGCACGCCCTCGACGACCTCGCTCGGCGGCGGCACGTCCTCGTGCACGTGCCGGAAGGCCACGGACAGCGGCGTGTCGCTCTCGTACGGCGGGGTGCCGGTGAGCAGCTCCCACAGCACGATGCCGGCGCTGTAGACGTCGGAGCGCGGGTCGGCGCTGCCGTGCTCGACCTGCTCCGGCGCCAGGTAGGCGACGGTGCCGAGCAGGACGCCGCTGGTCGACGTCAGGCTGGAGGTCTGGAAGGCCCGGGCCAGGCCGAAGTCGGCGACCTTGACGCGGCCGTCGTCGGCGACCAGGACGTTCTCGGGCTTGACGTCGCGGTGCACGAGCCCGGCGGCGTGCGCGGCCGCGAGCGCCCGCAGCACCGGCTCGAGCAGCGCCAGCGCCTCGACGGGCGGCAGCGGGCCGCGCTCGCGCAGGACGTCGCGCAGCGTGCGGCCGCGGACGTGCTCCATGACGAGGTACGCCGCACCGCTGGCCGGGTCGCGCCCCTGGTCGAAGACGGCGACGACGTCGGGCGTCGACAGGCGGGCGGCGCTGCGCGCCTCGCGGGTGAACCGCTCGACGAACTCGGGGTCCTCGGCGAGCGCCGCCCGCAGCACCTTGACGGCGACGGTGCGGTCGAGCCGGGTGTCGGTGCCGAGGTAGACGGTCGCCATCCCGCCACGGGCGATGAGGCGCTCGAGCCGGTAGCGCCCGTCGAGCAGGCGCCCGACGAGCGGGTCACCCGTGTCCACGGTGCCCGAGTCTAGGTGCGCGAGGCGGCTCAGCCGCTGAACCGGCCGCGCAGCGCGTTGACGTTGCGGATGTAGGCGTCGGTCTGGGGCAGCCGGCCGCGCTTGGCCACCGAGCCCAGGCCCTGGTAGTAGCCGGCCAGCGCGGCGTCGGCGTCGCCGGTCTGGCGCAGGAGCTGCTTGAGCAGCACGACGCCGGCCGTGACGTTGTCGCGCACGTCGAGCAGGTCGAGGTCGCGGCCCAGCGACCGCGAGATGCCCCGGCCGGTCGACGGCAGCACCTGCATGACGCCGATGGCGTCGACGGGCGAGACGACGCGCTGCTGGAAGCCGCTCTCGTGGTAGGCGACGGCCAGGGCGAGCGAGGGGTCGACGCCGTGCCGGCGCGCGGTGTCGGCGACCAGCGCCCGCACCTCGGCCTTGCTCGGGTGGTTGCGGGCGGCCAGTGCGGCGCGGTTGGCGGCGACCGAGCTGCGGACGCGCTGGGGGATCGCGACGCCGGCGTTGTGCGTCTCGGGGGCCGGGACCGCCGCGGCGGCGGCCGGAGCCGCGGCGCTGCCGCCGGGGATGCGCAGCGTCTGCCCGATGCGGATGAGGCCGCTGCTCGCCAGGCCGTTGGCCTCGACGATGGCGCGGGTGGAGGTGCCGTACCGGGCGGCGAGGTGGCTCACCGTCTCGCCCCGGCGGACGACGTGCGACGCGGCACCGCCGCCGCCGGACGCCGGCGCGGCGGCGGCCCCGCCCGTCGGCACCTTCAGGGTGCGGCCGGCGTAGATGGTGCCGCTGCCCTCGAGCCCGTTGAGGCGCTGCAGCTCGCTGACCGTGGTGCCGTGCGCCCGGGCGAGGTCCCACAGCGTGTCGCCGGGACGGATGGTGATGACGCCGGGGGCCGCGGCCGTGGCGACGACGGCGAGCGTCCCCAGCGCGACGAGGGTCCTCGCGCCCTGCAGCCTCCGGCGCACCGGCGCGGGGGTGGTCGGGCGGGACGGGCGGACAGGCGTCGCGGCAGCACGGAGCGTCACGAGGGACGACCGTACACAGATGGGACTGCTGCGTCTACTGATACGTCAGGGACAGACGCTACTGCTGGGACGACGGCTCGACGGGCAACGACACGCCGCTCGGCGTGTCGCGCCGGCACGCCAGCCGGCGGTCCCCCCGGCTGCGGTGATCAACAGGGGGGACACGCCCGACACGCCGGGCCGTCCTGACGGCAGACCCCTGGTGATCTCGCGCAGCGGTCGGCCGGCCGGCGGGCCTACGATGGGCGGGTCCGAGCCGGGGAGCCCGAGGAGACGGGCTGAGAGGCCGGCCCGCCCGCGCACCCGCCGGGCACCGCCGGCGACCCGCACCACCCGATCGGGGTCATGCCCGCGTGGGGAGCCGACCGTGAGCGCACCGACCGCCACCGACCTGCAGGACCCGCTCGTCGTCGCGGGCCGCGCCTACGCCAGCCGGCTGCTCGTCGGCACGGGCAAGTTCCGCTCGCACGCCGTCATGCGCGACGCGCTCGTCGCCTCGGAGGCCGACGTCGTCACCGTGGCGCTGCGGCGGGTCGACCTCGACCGCGCGGGCGAGGGCGACGTCCTCGACTTCGTCCCCGAGGGCATGGTCCTGCTGCCGAACACCAGCGGCGCCGCCGACGCCGACGAGGCCGTCCGCCTCGCCCGGCTCGGCCGGGCCGCCACCGGCGCCGACCTCGTCAAGCTCGAGGTGACGCCCGACCCGCGCACGCTCGCGCCCGACCCGGTCGAGACGCTGCGGGCCGCCGAGCGCCTGGTGGCCGAGGGCTTCACGGTGCTGCCGTACTGCTCGGCCGACCCCCTCTTGTGCCGGCACCTCGAGGAGGCCGGCTGCGCCACCGTCATGCCGCTCGGGGCCTGGATCGGGAGCAACCGGGGCCTGCGCACCCGCGACGCGATCGAGGTGATCGTCGAGCAGGCCGGCGTGCCGGTGGTCGTCGACGCGGGGCTCGGCGTGCCGAGCGATGCCGCCGAGGCGATGGAGGTGGGCGCCGACGCCGTGCTGGTCAACACCGCCATCGCGGTGGCCGCCGACCCCGTCGTCATGGCGCGGGCCTTCGCGCTCGCCACCCGCGCCGGCCGGCTCGGGCACCTGGCCGGTCGCGGCGCCGCCCTGCCGGCCACCACCGCCGAGGCGTCGTCGCCGCTCACCGGCTTCCTGTCCTGATGGCCGCCCCGCCCGGCCGCTTCGCGCAGCACCTGGCCGCCTTGCGCCTGCCCGAGCAGGAGTGGACCGCCGACGACGTCGACCGCGCGCTCGCGGCGCCGTCCCTCGCCGGGCTGCCGGCGATGCTGTCGCCGGCCGCGCTGCCGCGGCTCGAGGACCTCGCGCAGCAGGCCCGCGCCGTCACCCTGCAGCGCTTCGGCCGCGCGGTGCGGCTGTTCGCCCCGCTGTACGTCAGCAACGCCTGCCTGTCGTCGTGCACCTACTGCGGCTTTAGCAAGGGCCTCGACGTCGCGCGCCGCACGCTCACCGTCGACGAGGTCGAGGCCGAGGCGCGCGGGCTCGTCGAGCGCGGCTTCCGCCACCTGCTGCTCGTGGCGGGGGAGCACCGGGTCGAGGTGTCGGCCGACTACCTGCAGGCCTGCGTCGAGCGGCTGCGGCCGTTCGTGCCGTCGATCAGCGTCGAGACGCAGACGTGGAGCGACGACACCTACGCCCGCCTCGTCGCCGCCGGGCTCGAGGGCGTCGTGCACTACCAGGAGACCTACGACCGCAACCGCTACGCCGAGACGCACGTCGCCGGCTGGAAGCGCGACTACGACCGGCGGCTGTCCTCGACCGAGCGCGCCGCCGAGGCGGGCGTGCGGCGGCTGGGCATCGGCGCGCTGCTCGGCCTGGCCGCCGACTGGCGGGCCGACGTCGTCGCCCTGGCGGCGCACGCGCTCTGGCTGCAGAAGCACTACTGGCGCACGGAGGTCACCGTCGCGCTGCCGCGCATCAAGCCGTCGGCGTCGGGCTTCCAGCCGCTCGTGCCGGTGACGGACGCCGAGTACGTGCAGGCGCTGTCGGCGCTGCGGCTCGTGGCCCCGGAGGCCGGCATCGTGCTCTCGACGCGCGAGCCGGCGGCACTGCGCGACGGGCTCGTGCGCATCGCGGTGACGACGATGAGCGCCGGCTCGTCCACCGAGCCCGGCGGCTACACGACGCCCGGGACGGCGCAGGAGCAGTTCGCCGTGTCGGACGAGCGGTCGGCGGGCGAGGTGGCCGCGATGCTCGAGGCGGCCGGGTACGAGCCGGTCTGGAAGGACGCCTTCCCCCTGTCGCCCGAGGTGTCGCGGCTCTAGCGTCCGTCTGGCAGCACAGGACGCCCGCGCGTGGCGCCGGACGCAGCGGCGCAGTCGCCGCTGCGTCCGGCGCCACGCGGCGCGACGATGTGCTGCCAGACGGACGGGAGGAGGCGCATGCGCGCGGCGGACCTGCAGACCCCGGCCCTGCTCGTGGAGCGGGACCTGCTGGAGCAGAACCTCGCGACGATGAGCGCGGCGCTGCCCGGCGCGCGGCTGCGGCCGCACGTCAAGGCGCACAAGACGACCGCGCTCGCGCGCCTGCAGGCGGACGCCGGCCACCGCGGCTTCACCTGCGCGACGGTGCGCGAGGTGGAGGGCATGGCGGCGGCCGGCCTCGGCGAGGACCTGCTGCTCGCCAACGAGGTGCTCGACGCCCGTCGGATCGGCGCCGTCGTCGCGGCCGGGGCGCGCGTCACCGTGGCCGTCGACAGCCCGGAGACGGTCGAGGCGGCCGCCGCCGGCGGAGTTCGCGAGGTGGTGGTCGACGTCAACGTCGGGCTGCCGCGGTGCGGCGTCGACCCGGCGGGTGCCGGCGCGCTCGCCGACCTCGCGCGCTCGCGCGGCCTGGAGGTCCGCGGCGTCATGGGCTACGAGGGCCACCTCATGCTCGAGGCCGACCGGAAGGCCGAGCAGGTGCAGGAGTGCATGGAGAGGCTGCTCGCCGCGCACGCCGACGTCGGTGGCGAGCTGGTGAGCGCCGGCGGCACGGGCACCTACCGCGAGAACACCTGGGCGACGGAGGTGCAGGCCGGGTCGTACGCCCTCATGGACACCGCCTACGCCGCCGCCGGGCTGCCCTTCGCGCAGGCCCTGACGGTGCAGGCCCGGGTGGTGAGCCGCAACCCGCAGGGCTGGGCGGTGGCCGACCTCGGGCTCAAGTCGCTGGGCATGGACCACGGGAACCCGGCCCTGCCGGGGATGCTCGTGTGGTTCTGCTCCGACGAGCACACGACCTTCAGCGCCGAGTCGGCCGAGCTGCCGCGCGTCGGCGACCTCGTGCGCGCCGCGCCCGCGCACGTCGACCCGACCGTCGCGCTGCACGAGCGGATGCACCTCGTCGACGGCCCCGGGCCGGACGCCGAGGTGCTCGAGACCTGGGAGGTCGACCTCAGAGGCTGGTGACCGGCCCGCCGCCTCCGCCCGACGACGTCGGGACGATGCCGGTGCGGCCCTCCCACGACCCGTGCTCCTCCAGGCAGCGGAAGCGGAGCGTCGTGAACTCGTGGTGGAAGTCCCGGCGCCCGCGCTCGGCCATGGCCTCGACGTGCCGCCGGGCCCCCGGGCCCGCGGACCGCCCCGTGACCATGTCGGTCATCGCCTGCGCGCTGCGCCACACGGTGACGGTCGACACCGTGCGCGGCGGCGCTGCGGCGGCGAGGGCCAGCACCTGCCCGGGGGCGTCGCGCACCTGCTCCTCCACCGGGCGCCCCCACCGGACGAAGCGCGGGACCTCGGGCAGCCGGAGCCGGGCGAGGGTGACCGCCACGACCGGCTCCGCCGGGTCGTGCGGCTGCACCTGCTCCGGGACGTCGTCGAGCCCGCGCACGCGCCCCCAGCGCCGCAGCGGCTCGAGCCGCACGTGCCAGCCCTGCGCCCACCGCCGCCCGGCCGGGTCGTCGGCGAGCCAGGCGTCGAGGTGGTCGAAGGACTCCCACCGCGCGACGAGCACGACGCGCCCAGCGCGGAAGCGCCGGGTGGACACGACGGTCGTGCCGAGCTCCATCGCGGTCATCGGCTCGGCGTGCAGCAGGCCGGCCGGCTGCGACCGCGACCACCGCTGCGCCAGCAGCCGGGCCGCCGTCTGCGGCGACGTCTCGAGCAGGTGGACGCTGCAGTGCACGGATCAGCCTCTCGTCGCGAGGGGTCGGAGGCGGTAGTGGAGCCGGAGGACCTCCAGCGGTCCGAGCGCGAGCCGGTGGTCGCACCGCACGGAGCCGTCGTCCCGGGCCGACAGGGCGAAGTGCTCGTGCAGGGGCACCCGGCGCGCCCAGCCACGAGCCGCCGCCTCCGGGCGCACCACCAGGTACGCGCCGTCGTCGCCGAAGCGCCCAGGACCCGAGCGGAGCACCAGGCCGCCGTCCGGGGCCGCCTCCGGGCGCAGGAGGACCGTCAGGCTGCCGTTGGGCAGCGGGAAGACCACCCGCACCGAGGGCCCCGAGGCGCCGGGGAGCGTCTGCGTGCCGTAGAAGCCGCCGAAGACCGTCCTGCCGGTCGTGCGCGAGGTGCGCTGCCAGACGGTGCCCAGGTGGTGGCCGCCCGGAGCCACGAGCGCGGCGACGCGGCTGTCCAGCCCCTCGGCCACCTCCAGCGGGTCGAGCGGCAGGCTCAGCTGGCGCAGCCGGTGGGCGAACACGGCGTTGATGAGCCGTCCTCCCGGCTCCGCCCAGCGCGACCAACGCGACCACAGGTCGACCGACCACGCGGTCGTCGTCTCGTAGAACGCGGCGACCTCCGGCGACACCGCCGCGGCGTCGACGGACGGCGCCAGCGCCGCGAACGCCGGCAGCAGGCCCTGCTGCGGTCCCTCCACGACGCCGGCGCCGAGGTGCGCCGCGTACGCGTCGACCCAGCGGTCGCCGAGGCCGTCGGGGTCGCCCACGGGCCCGTCGAGCCAGCGCTCCGGACCGGCCAGGTCGACCCTGCGGCCGGTGGCCATCACCCACCGCTGGGTGGCGCGGTCGACCGGCGCCCCGCGAAGATCCGTCCGCGGCACGGTCACCCGTCCGCGAGCGGCACCGGGCCGAGCACGCGGTCCAGGTAGGCGTTGCCGAAGGTGCCGGCCGGGTCGAGCCGGTCGCGCAGCGCGACGAACTCGTCGAAGCGCGGGTAGCGCGGGCGCAGGTCGTCCGCGGTCAGGTCGTGCTCCTTGCCCCAGTGCGGGCGCCCGCCGGCGTCGGCGCACAGGCCGGCGACGGCGCCGAACCACCGCGCGTGCGGCGTGCCGGCGAACGCGTGCGCGGCGACGTAGGCCGTGTCGCGGCCGTGCGCCGTCGACAGCGGGACGTCGTCGGCCGGGACGGCGCGCACCTCGACGGGGAAGCTGATGCGCTCGCCGAGCCGCTCGGGCAGCGTGCGCAGCTCGCGCACGAGGTCGGGCAGCACGGCACGGGGCACCGCCCACTCCGTCTCGCGGAAGCGAACACGCCTGGGGCTGGTGAAGACCTTCGGCGCGGCGTCGACGTAGGTGCGCGCCGACAGCGCGCGGGACGCGACGCGGTTCAGCGCCGGCACCGCCGCGGGCACGCGGCGGCCCACCCGGCAGGTCAGCCCGAAGACGCCGTTGCTGAGCACCTCGTCCTCCAGCAGCGCCCGGGCGCGCGGCAGCGGCCGGGCCGGGCCGTCGACGCGGTCGTTGCGCTTGACCAGCGCGACGTCGGTGTGCGGGAACCAGTAGAGCTCCGCGTGGTCGTGGCCCTCGACGAGCGCGTCGAAGCCGTCGAGGACGTCGTCGAGGGGCTCGGGCCGCTCGTCGGCGCGCAGCAGGAACGCCGGCTCGGCCTGCAGCTCGACGCGGGTCAGCACCCCGAGCGCGCCGAGGCCGAGCCGGGCGTGGTCGAAGAGCTCCTCGCCCGGGCCGCAGCGCACGAGCGAGCCGTCGGCGAGCACCAGCTGCAGCCCCACCACCTGCGGCGCCAGCCCGCCGCTCGCCCGGCCGGTGCCGTGGGTGCCGGTGGAGACCGCCCCGGCGACCGTCTGCCGGTCCACGTCGCCCATGTTCGTCAGGCCCAGCCCGTGCGCGGCGAGCGCCGCGTTGAGCCGGTGCAGCGGCATGCCCGCCTCGACCGTCACCCGCGTGCCCTCGACGGCGACGAGCCGGTCGAGCCGGCGCAGGTCGAGCAGCACTCCGTCGGTCAGGGCGATGCCGGTGAAGGAGTGGCCGCTGCCCACCGCCTTGACCCGCAGCCCCGCCGCGGCGGCGCGGCGGACGGCGTCGGCCACCTGCTCGGGGGAGGAGGGGTGCTCGACGCGCACCGGGTCCATCGACTGGTTGCCCGCCCAGTTCCGCCAGGTCGCCCCGCCCGTGCGCATGCTCGTAGCCTGCCGCAGTGCCCGGGCTGCGTCGCGTCGTCGTCGTGGGCGGCGGGCTGGCCGGTGCCCGGGCGGTGCGGGAGCTGCGCGCGCAGGGCTTCGGCGGCGAGGTCGTGCTCGTGGGGGCCGAGGCGCGCCGCCCCTACGACCGCCCGCCGCTGAGCAAGGACGTCCTGCTCGGACGCAGCGACGACGCGGCGCTCGACGTCGACTGGCCCGCCCTCGACGTCGACCTCCGGCTCGGCGTGCGCGCCACCGGGCTCGAGGCCGGCGTCCTGCGCACCAGCGACGGGGACGTCGGCTGGGACGGGCTGGTGCTCGCCGTCGGCGCGGACGCCCGCCGGCTCGGCGGCGCCCGGGTGCTGCGAACCCTCGACGACGCCCTGGCGCTGCGCGCCGCCCTCGTGCCGGGCGCGCGCGTGGTCGTGGTCGGCGCGGGGTGGGTGGGCGCGGAGGTCGCCACGGCCGCCGCGGCCGCCGGCTGCCGCACCACGGTGGTGGAGGCCGGGCCGAGCCCGCTGCCGGCGCTCGGCGGGCAGGGGCGGTGGACCGCGCCCTGGTACGCCGCGGCCGGCGTCGACCTGCGCCTCGAGGCACCGGTCGCCCGGGCGGCGTCCGACGAGGTGGTGCTGCAGGACGGCACGGTGCTGGACGCCGACGTCGTCGTGGCCGGCGTGGGCGCGCGGCCGGCCACCGGGTGGCTCGCGGGGACGGGGCTGCTCGAGGACGGCGCCGTCGCCTGCGACGAGCACCTCGCCGCGCGCTGGCCCGGCGTGGTGGCGGCCGGCGACTGCGCCTCGTGGACCTCCCGCCGCTACGGCGGCCGCCTGCGGGTGGAGCACTGGGACGACGCGCTGCAGGCGCCCGCGGTCGCCGTCACGACGCTGCTCGGCGGCGACGCGGTGCACGACCCGGTGCCGTACTTCTGGTCCGACCAGCTCGGCCACGTCGTGCAGCTCGCCGGCGTCCCGCGCGGCGAGGCGGTGCACCGCGGCGACCCGCAGGGCGGCGCCGGCTGGTCGGTGTGCTGGCTGCAGGACAGCCGGCTCCAGGCCGTGCTGGCCGTCGACCGGCCGCGCGACCTCGTGCAGGGGCGCCGCCTGGTGGCCGAGGGCCGGGTCGTCGACCCGGCTCGGCTCGCCGACGCCGACGTGCCGCTCAAGGCCCTGGGCGGGTAGCGGGGACGGCATGAGCGTGCGCTGGGGGTTCCTCGGGGCCGGGCGGATCGCGCGCGTGCTGGCCACCGCCGTGCAGGGCACCGGCGACCAGGTGCTGCAGGCGGTCGGGGCGCGCGACGCCGCGCGGGCCGCGGCGCTGGACCCGGTGCGCGCGTACGGCTCCTACGAGCCGGTGCTCGCCGACCCCGACGTCGACGCCGTCTACGTCGCCCTGCCGAACGACGCGCACCTGCCGTGGACGCTGGCTGCGCTCCGGGCCGGCAAGGACGTGCTGTGCGAGAAGCCGCTCGGCCTGACGGCCGCGGAGGTCGACCAGATGGCAGCGGCCGCGGCGCAGTCCGGCCGCCGGGTGGTCGAGGCGTCCTGGTACCGCTGGCACCCCCGGGTGCGCCTGGCGCAGGAGCTGCTGCCGCGGATCGGGCCGGTGCGCCACGTGGCGGCTGGCTTCACCGCCCGGCTCGACCTCGAGGGCGACTACCGCTCGCTGCGCGAGCACGGCGGCGGGGCGCTCTACGACGTCGGCTGCTACGCGGTCTCCGCCTGCCTCTGGGCCGTCGGCCGCGGCGTGCCCGACGACGTCGTCGCGCGCACCGAGCCGGCGGCGTCGGGCGTCGACCTCGACACCCGGGCGATCCTGGCGTGGGAGCCGACCGCCGAGCACCCCGGCGCCGAGGCCGAGGTGCACGCCGGCCTGTCGGCCGACCGCGGGCAGTGGCTCGTGGTGCGCGGCGACGCCGGCGAGCTCGAGCTGCGCGGCGCGCCCTTCACCTCGGGCCGCGGCGAGGACACCGAGCTGTGGCTGTCGGACGGCACCAGCACCGAGCGGCTGCCCGTGCCGGCGGCCGACCCGTACGTGCGGATGCTCGAGGAGGTGGGTTCCTCCTTCCGCGGCGGCGACGGCTGGGTGCTGCCGCTCGAGGAGTCGCGGCAGACCGCCGCGGTGCTCGACGCCTGCTTCGCGAGCGCGGTGGCGGGCGGCGAGCCCGTGCGTCCCTAGACTCCGCGGGGTGGAGATGCTCAGCCTCACGGAGGCCGCCGCGCGGCTCGGGACGAGCCCGAACGGCGTCCGCTCGCTGGTCAAGGAGGGCGGCCTGCTGGCCGTCCGCCGCGAGGGGGTCGGCCTGGTGGTGCCGGCCGAGCAGCTCGACGAGACCGACGGCCAGGCGCACCCGGTCAAGCACCTGCGCGGCGTCCTGACGCTGCTGCACGACGCCGGCTACGACGCCGAGGAGTCGCTGCGCTGGCTCACCACCCCCGACGACACGCTGCCCGGCACGCCCCTGCAGGCGCTGCACGAGAACCGGGCCACCGAGGTCAAGCGCCGCGCGCAGGCGCTGGGCTTCTGACGTGCAGCTCGTCGTGAACGGCCGGCCCTCCGAGGTCGCCGACGGCACGACGCTGCTCGCGCTGATCGAGCAGCTCGGCCTGCGGCCCGGCTCGGTCGTCGTCGAGCTCGACGG
>DATMKB010000327.1:0-7334 GCA_035553635.1 Mycobacteriales bacterium | reverse complement strand
GGCCGGCCCGGCCCCCACGGGCTCGGCCAGGCCGGCTCGTCGCCGCTGCTGGCCTGCCAGACGGCCTGGTCGAGCGGGTCGCGCTTGGCGGGGTCGTCGGTGCGGCCGCCGGCGTCGTCGAGCAGGGCCCGGGCGGTCGCGGGGTCGAGGCCGGCGCGCTCGACGACCGGCGCCGCCTCGACGTACACGCTGCCGCCGCTCTCGTAGGCCGCGCCGGAGGCGAGCAGCGCCCGGGCGAGGTCGACGACCTGGGGGACGAAGGTGTGCGCCCGCGGCTCGTACGCCGGCCGGCGGACGTCGAGCGCTGCCATGTCGCGCTCGAAGTGGAAGGCCTGCACGGCGGCGAAGCGCTCGTAGGGCTGGCCGGCGCGGGCGGCGGCGTCGGTGAGGACGTCGTCGACGTCGGTGACGTTCCGGCAGACGTCGACCTGCACGCCGAGGCGGCGCAGCACGCGGTCGACGGCGTCGACCCACACGAAGGTGGCGGCGTGCCCCAGGTGGGTGACGTCGTAGGGCGTGACGCCGCAGACGTAGATGCGCGCGCGCCCCACCACCGACAGCGCGCGGCCGCCCAGGTGCAGGCGGGGCAGGGCGGGGTCGAGGGCGAGCACGGGCGGCGGTCCTCTCGGCAGGCGGCGGGCGTCGCGGTCAGCCTGCCACCTGGCCGCACGGCGGTGTCAGTCCTCGAACCAGGCGAGGTCGTCGGTGTCGGGCGTGCCGGCCTCGTCGGGGTCGGCGCCCTCCTCGGCCAGCGCCTCCTTGACCACCCGGAACGCCAGGCCCGCCGGGTAGCCCTTGCGCGCGAGCATCCCGGCCAGCCGCCGCACCCGGGCGTCGGTGGGGAGCCCGCGGGTGCTGCGCAGCCGGCGGTCGACCAGGGCCCGGGCCGTGGCGGCCTCCTGCTCGGGGTCGAGCCCGGCGACCGCCTCGCGCACGACGTCGTCCTCCACGCCCTTGCGGCGCAGCTCCTGCGTGAGCGCCCGGCCGGCGAGCCCGCGCCCGCGGTGCCGGGAGGCGACCCACATCTGCGCGAACAGGGCGTCGTCGACGAGCCCGACCTCGCTGAAGCGGCCGAGCACCGCCTCGGCGACGTCGTCGGCCACCCCGCGGTCGGACAGCACCGCCGCGAGCTCCGCGCGCGTGCGCGGGGCGTGCTCGAGCTGCGACAGGCAGATCTGGCGGGCGACCTGCTCGGGGTCGGCGTCCGGGTCGCGGGCGAGGTCGCGCGGGGCGCCCGCGGCGTCCCCGTCGGGCGCCTCGGGGCCGCGCCGGCGGCGGCCGCCCCCGCTCGGGAACGGCCGCCGGCCTGCGAGGGCCACGGCTACAGGTCGACCGGCACCGGCGCGCGGAGGTCGGCCGCGTCGACCGGGGCGTCGACCTTCGCGCCGATGCCGAGCTTCTCCTTGATGCGCTTCTCGAGCTCGTCGGCGAGGTCGGGGTTGTCGCGCAGGAAGGCCCGCGCGTTCTCCTTGCCCTGGCCCAGCTGGTCGCCGTCGTAGGTGTACCAGGCACCGGACTTGCGGACGAAGCCGTGCTCGACGCCCATGTCGATGAGCGAGCCCTCGCGGCTGATGCCCACGCCGTAGACGATGTCGAACTCGGCCTGCTTGAAGGGCGGCGCCATCTTGTTCTTGACGATCTTGGCGCGGGTGCGGTTGCCGACGGCGTCGGTGCCGTCCTTGAGCGTCTCGATGCGGCGCACGTCGATGCGCACCGAGGCGTAGAACTTCAGCGCCTTGCCGCCCGTCGTGGTCTCGGGCGAACCGAACATCACGCCGATCTTCTCGCGCAGCTGGTTGATGAAGATCGCGGTGGTGTTCGAGCCGTGCAGCGCGCCGGTCATCTTGCGGAGCGCCTGGCTCATGAGGCGGGCCTGCAGGCCGACGTGGCTGTCGCCCATCTCGCCCTCGATCTCGGCACGCGGGGTGAGGGCCGCCACCGAGTCGATGACGATGATGTCGAGCGCCCCCGAGCGGATGAGCATGTCGGCGATCTCGAGCGCCTGCTCCCCCGTGTCGGGCTGGGAGACGAGCAGCGCGTCGGTGTCGACGCCGAGCTTCTTGGCGTACTCCGGGTCGAGGGCGTGCTCGGCGTCGATGAACGCGGCGATGCCGCCGGCGGCCTGCGCGTTGGCGACGGCGTGCAGGGCGACGGTGGTCTTGCCGCTCGACTCGGGGCCGTAGATCTCGACGACGCGGCCGCGCGGCAGGCCGCCGATGCCCAGCGCCACGTCGAGGGCGATGGAGCCGGTGGGGATGACCGAGATCGGCGCGCGGGTCTCGTCGCCGAGGCGCATCACCGAGCCCTTGCCGAAGCTCTTGTCGATCTGGGCGAGGGCGAGCTCGAGGGCCTTGTCACGGTCGGCGGAACGGTCCGGTGCAGCAGGCACGGCGGGTCTCCTTCGGTTCGCGAGCGGGACCCGGGGCGGGCGGCTCGGCAGCGGCTGTCCGATCGGCGGTGACGCTAGGAGCGGGGTCCGACAACCCGGGGGCTGCCGGCCCGGTCTGTGGACACCCGGACGGCTGTGCACGCTAGCCCGAACATGCGTTCGAAGCCGTGCGACACGCGGGTCAGCGGTCGGGCCCCGCCGACGGCGTCGCGGCGACGACGGCGCGCCACACGAGCTTGGCGTCCTCGCCCTGCTCGAGGGCCTGCGCCACCGTGCGGCCGTCCAGCTCGGGCAGCACCTGGTCGACCGCCCACGACCGGGCGTAGCCGGCACCCAGGCGCGCGTCCATCCGGGTCCAGAACTCGCTCAGCCGCACGCCTCCAGTGTGCGCGCTGGTCCGGGCGGGCCGGCACCGTCACGCGCCCGTCACGGGGCCGCACCCCGGCCGCGGCACGCGACGGGCACACCGTCTGCATGCGCACCCCCGCCCTCCTCCGCGACCTCGACGACCGCGTCCTCGGCGACCGCGGCCGCCGCTCCCACGACCGGCACGGCGACGGCACCTACCCCGACCTGCCGCCCGGCGACGGCCCCGCCCAGGAGCGCAGGCACCGCCCGGCCGGCGCGGTGGCGCGGGAGGTGCTCGGCGTGGTCTGGTCGGTCAGCCGCGCGGTGCTGCTCGCGCTGGCCCTCGTCATCGTCGTCGGCATCGCACTGGCGTACGCCCCCACCAACGACGACAACGCGGTCGTGGAGGGCGTCCGCAGCCTCGCCGCCTGGGCGACCGGCCCCTTCGAGGACGTCCTCACCGCTGACACCGAGCGGCGGGCGCTGCTCTACAACCACGGGCTGGCGGCGGCCCTCTACCTGCTGGCGGCGTCCCTGGTGACGCGGCTGCCTGGCGGCCGGCGGCCCTAGGGCGACCGCAGGTCGACGAGCCGGCGCGGGCCCAGCTCCGGGTCGGCACCCGGGGGCAGGAGCCGGACGCCCGCGTGCAGCACCACCACGCCGCGCGCCCCCACCAGCACCGGGTCGAGCAGCACCTCGGCCACCTCGCCGACCTCCTCGGCGAGGCGCGCGAGGCGCAGCAGCACGTCCTCGAGCGCGACGACGTCGGTGCCGCGCAGCAGCGAGACGCCGCGCACGGCCTGCACGAGCTCCTCGGCCTCGACGTCGGTGAGCGGCGCCGTGCGCGTCACCGGGTCGGCGAGCAGGTCGGCCGCGACGCCGCCGAGGCGCAGCGACACCAGCGGCCCGACGGCCGGGTCCTCGACGAGCCGCACGACCGTGCTGACGCCGCCCGGCGCCATCGGCTGCACGATCGCCTCCCCCGGCAGCACGAAGGGCTCCAGGGCGCGCCAGGCCTCGACGAACGCCTCCTCGTCGAACAGGTCGAGCCGGACTGCGCCGACGTCGGTGCGGTTGCGCCAGCGCTCGTCGGCGCTCTTGAGGCCGACCGGCCAGCCGTGGGCGCGGGCAGCGGCCAGGCCCTCCTCCAGCGTGCGGACGCGCGTCGACGGCCAGACGTCCAGCCCGACGGCGGCGAGCAGGCGGGTGGTGCGGGCCGAGTCGAGCCAGGTGCCGTCGAGCGGCAGCCCGGCCACGGCGGCACGGGCGGCCTCCGGGTCGACGCGGTCGAGGTCGACGTGCACCCCCGGCTCGCGGGTGCGCCAGGCGGCGTGGTCGGCCGCGCGCGCGAGCGCCAGGGCCGCGCTCTCCGGCGACGACCAGGACGGCACCGACCCCGGTGCCGGGGCGGCGTCCGGCGCGTCGCGCAGCGCCAGCTCGGGCGGCACGCCGTCGGCGCCGAGGAACGAGGCGAGCACCGGCACCGGCGAGCCCTCCGACACCGCCAGCAGCTCGCGGGCCAGCGCCGCCTGCTGCGGGTGCGGCGTCACGAGCGCGATGACGGCGTCGACCTCGCCGGAGTCGCGCACCAGCCGCAGCGCCGCGCCGAGCTGCTCCGGCGGCGCGAGCGGCCCGAGGTCGACGGGGTTCGACGTCTCGGTGGTGGTGGCGAGGTCGCGCAGGGCCTCCTGCAGGGCGGCCGGGAGCTCCGGCACCTTGAGCCCGACCGAGCGGCACGCGTCGGTGGCGAGCGCGGCGAGCGCCGAGGAGGTGCCGACGATGGCGACCCGGCGCCCGGCGGGCAGCGGCTGCAGGGCGAGCAGCTGCGCCGTCTCGAACAGCTGCGACAGGGTGTCCGCCCGCACGACGCCCGCGCTCGCGAACAGCGCGTCGACCGCCGCGTCGCTCGCGCCGCGCCCGCTCTTGAGCGCCACCACCGGCTTGCGCCGCCCCACCCGCCGCGCGATGCGGGCGAACTTGCGCGGGTTGCCGAACCCCTGCAGGTGCATGAGCACGACGTCGGTGCGGGGGTCGTCCTCCCAGTACTGCAGCAGGTCGTTGCCGGAGACGTCCGCGCGGTCGCCGATGGAGACGAACGTCGACAGGCCGAGCGCGCGGCGCGTCGCCTCGGCGAGCACCGTCGAGGCGAGCGCGCCGGACTGGCTGAACACCCCGACGCGCCCCGGCGGCGGCGACCCGGGCGCGAAGGTGGCGTGCAGCCGCACGGCCGGGTCGGTGTTGACGATGCCCATGGCGTTCGGCCCGATGAGGCGCATGCCTCCGTCGCGGGCGATGCGCACCACCTCGGCGCGGCGCGCGCGCCCCTCCTCCCCCGCCTCGCCGAACCCGCCCGACACGATGACGAGCCCGCGGACGCGCTTCTCGGCGCACGCGCGAACGGCGTCGGGGACCAGCGGCGCCGGCAGCGCGACGACGGCGAGGTCGACGTCGTCGGGCACGTCGCGCACGTCGGCCCAGGCGCGCACGCTCGCGACGTGCGGCGCCGCCGGGTTGACCGGGTAGACGGGCCCCTCGAAGCCGTGCGCGAGCAGCGAGCGGAACACCTCGTGCCCCGCGGTGCCCGGCTCCCGGCTGGCGCCGACGACGGCGACGGCGGACGGTGCGAGCAGCCGCGCGACGCTGCGCGCCTCCGCCCGGTGCTCGCGGGCGCGCATGACCTCGAGCGACGCCTCGGTGACCCCGATGGGGTAGCTCAGCTCGACGTAGCCGTCGGCGAGCTCGCGCTCGACCTCGAAGCCGGCGCTGCGGAACACGGTGAGCATCCGGCGGTTGCTCGGCAGCACGTCGGCGCGGAAGCGCTCGATCCCGCGCTCGCGGGCCGCGGACGTCAGGTGCTCGAGCAGCAGCGGCCCGAGCCCGCGGCCCTGGTGCGCGTCCTCCACGACGACGGCGACCTCCGCCTCCACCGGCCCGGCCCCGGGCAGGCGGTCGTAGCGGCAGACGCCCACGATCTCGCCCTGCAGCAGCGCCACCACCGCGGCGCGCTCGTCGTGGTCGACCTGCGTGAACCGCTCGACGTCGCGCGCCGGCAGGGCCCGCACGAGGGTGAAGAAGCGGTTGTAGACGGTCTCGGGCGACAGCCGGGCGTGGAAGGCGCGCAGCCGGTCGGCGTCGTCGGGCGTGATCGGGCGCACGTGCACCGTGCCGCCGTCGGCGAGGACGGCGTCGGCCTCCCAGTGCGCCGGGTAGCTCACGCGGCCCATCCTGCCCCGGGGGCACCGCCGGCTCCCCGCCGGTGCAGGCTTGCCCCGTGACCGACGTCGTGCACGTGCCGGAGGAGTCCCGCTTCGAGGTCCGCGAGGGCGACCTGACGGCGGTGCTCGTCTACGAGGTCGAGGACGGCCGGGCGGCGCTCCTGCACACGGTGGTGCCCGGCGCGCTGGAGGGCCGGGGCGTCGGCAGCGCGCTCGCCGAGCGCGCCGTGGCGTGGGCCGTCGACGAGGGCCTCGAGGTCGAACCGGTGTGCACCTTCGTGGCGGGGTGGCTCGCACGGCACCCGGAGGCGCTGCCCGGTAGTCCTTAGGGACCATCTCGGGGCGAAACGCTCGCCTCCGCCGCCGTCGCGGACCCACACTCGGGCCGTGGCGGACGCGCAGCAGGACCCCCGGCTCAGGGCCGGGCACCAGGGCGGCCGCCTCCTGCTCGCCGCCGGCGCCTTCACGATCGCCAACAACTACCTGCCGGGCGCCGGGCACCTCGACATCGCGCTGCTCAACGGCGTCGGCCTCGTCACGCTCGCGCTCGGGGCGGCGTCGCTGCGCTTCCCGTGGGACCGCGTGCACCGGCGCGCGCCGCTGGTGCTCGTCCTGATCGCCTTCGCGCTCATCGCCGTGTCGAACCTGTACGGCGGCGTGAGCAGCTTCAGCTACGCCGTCTACTTCGTCGTCGTCTTCGTGTGGGTCGGCCTCGCCCAGCCGCCGGGGACGTCGTTCGCCCTCGCGCCGCTCGCCACGGCGGCCTACCTGCTGCCCGCGCTGCTGGCCGACGAGCCGGAGCCCTACGCCGTCTCCTCGGTCACCGTCGCCGTGCCGGTCTGCGTGCTCGTCGGCGAGACGCTCGCCCGGACGGTGCGGCGGCTCGAGCGCGCGCACGCCGAGGTGGTGGCGCAGCGCGAGCACGAGCAGGCGGTGGTCGACGTCCTCGCCGACGGCGTGCTGGTCGTCGGCCACGACGGCACCGTGACGGCGTCGAACCGCTGCGCCGCCGACCTGCTCGGCCTGCCCGCCGAGCGGCTGCGCGGGGCGCCGCCGCCGGTGCCCGTCGGGGCTCCTGGCGTGCCGGTGGTGTCGCACGTCGCCGGCCGGTGGGTGGAGGCGGTGGCCACGGAGCTCGACGACACCGGCGAGCTCGTCGTGGCGCTGCGCGACATCACGCGGCAGCGCGCGCTCGACGAGGCCAAGGACCTGTTCCTCGCCACGACGAGCCACGAGCTGCGGACGCCGCTCACGGCCGTCAAGGGCTACGTGCACGTGCTGCAGAAGCGCTGGACGCAGCTCGACGACGCCGCCCGCCTCGACGCGCTGCGCACCATCGGCCAGCGCACCGAGGACCTCGTCGCGCTCACCGACCACCTCCT
>DATMKB010000326.1:0-7930 GCA_035553635.1 Mycobacteriales bacterium | reverse complement strand
AACGGCAAGGGGCAGATCTTCGTCAAGGGCGAGGTCATCAAGACCGTGCCGGAGGCGCAGATCGTCGAGACGCTCATCGAGGAGGCCCTGCGCCTGGCCGAGTCGTACGACGGCCCGAGCGGCGAGCCGGCGGTCGGGGTCAGCTAGCCCGTTACGCTCCGCCCGTGCTGAGGACGGGCGGCAGTGCGCGGGTGCTCGGACCCGCCGACGCCGACGACGTCCGCGAGGTCCTGTCGCGCGACCCGGTCACCGACTGCTTCGTCGCCGCGCGCGTCGAGGCGCTCGGCCTGGACGGCTGGCGCTCCGGTGCGGAGGTCTGGGGCTACGGCGAGCGCGGGCGGCTCGAGTCGCTGTGCTGGTCGGGCGCCAACCTCGTGCCCGTGCAGGCCGGGCCGGCGGCCGTGCGCGCGTTCGCCGACCGCGCCCGGCGCACCGGACGGCGCTGCTCGTCGATCGTCGGGCCGTCGGACGCGGTCGACCAGCTCTGGGAGCTGCTGCGCCCGTCCTGGGGCCCGGCCCGCGACGTGCGCGCCGGCCAGCCGCTGATGGCCATCGACACCGAGCCGCTGGTGGCGCCGGACCCGCAGGTGCGGCCGGTGCGCCGGGACGAGCTCGAGGTGGTGCTGCCGGCCGCGGTGGCCATGTTCACCGAGGAGATCGGCGTCTCGCCGCTCGCCGGTGACGGCGGCGCGGTCTACCGGGCGCGGGTGACCGAGCTCATCGAGGCGGGGCGCGCGTTCGCGCGCATCGAGGACGCCACGGTCGTGTTCAAGGCCGAGGTCGGCGCGGCGACGCCGGCGGCCTGCCAGGTGCAGGGCGTCTGGGTGCACCCGCGGCTGCGCGGGCGGGGGCTGTCCGAGTCCGGCACCGCGGCGGTGGTGTCGCTCGCCCGGCGCACGGTCGCGCCCGTCGTGACGCTCTACGTCAACGACTACAACACCCCTGCCCGGCGGGCCTACGAGCGCGTCGGCTTCCGGCAGGTCGGCACGTTCACCAGCGTGCTGTTCTGACGTGCGGTCGGGGGTCTACGGGGCGGCCAGCGTCCTGTGCCTGCTGGGCGGGACGACCGCGCTGCTCGGCGAGCGGCGCCCGCGACTGCGAGCCGGGGTCGCGGTCGGGCTGCTGCTCGGCGCCGTCGCGCTGATGTGGTCGTACGTCGACGTGCGCAACGGCGAGGTGGCCCGGGAGTGCGCCGCCACCGGGGGTCGGCTCGTGCTCACGGGGAAGCTGGACCGCTGCGAGGCGCCCTAGCGTCCCGGACGGCGTCGAGGAAGCGGGTGTTCGGCAGGAACGAGCCGCGCGCGGTCACGACGAGCCGGCCCTGCGGGTCGAGCACCCGCGCCTCGCTGACCACCCGCTGCCGCCCCGCGTGCAGCACCTCGCCCTCGACCCGGTGCTCCACGCCGACGACGCCCGGCCGCAGGTAGGTGACGTCCAGGTCGAGCGTGAGCATCGGCACGAAGCGCTCGCCGGTGCTGGCTGCGGCCAGGCCCGCGCCCTCGTCGCAGACCAGCCCGAGGTAGCCGCCGTGCACGGCGCCCGACAGGTTCGCCAGCTGCGGCCCGGGCGTCCAGGCCATGACGACCCGGCCGGGCCCGGGCACCTCGACGAGCCGGTTGCCGGTGTGCTCCTCGTGCGGCGAGCGCGGCGTCCGGCCGTCGGCCAGCGCGCGCAGGAAGCCGACAGCGTCGGTGCCCGCCCACAGCGCGGCGACGTCGTCGGGGACCTGCAGGGGCTCGGCGGAGGCGCTCACGAGCGGGCATCCTGGCACCCGTCCGGGTGGTGGCCCGCGTCACACCGCGCGGCCGTGTGGTGCACTCCGTCCACGTCGCTGCCCGAGGAGGACGCACCCCATGGCCCTGCAGGTCAAGCCCGGCACCAGCTGGGACGAGGTCTACGCCCGCGCCCGCGCCGCCGCCCCCGAGGCCTTCGAGGCCGACCGCATCCTCAACCTGTCCGGCGGGGAGTGGCGTCGCACCGGCGAGCCGGGGGAGCACCGCAACCCCGTCGACGGCGCGCTCGTGCAGGGCCCGCCGCGGGTCTCGCACGACGAGGCCGCCGAGGCCGTGCGGCACGCGCTCGAGGAGCACCGCGCCTGGGCGAAGGTCGACCTCGACGAGCGCAAGCGCCGGGTGGCCGAGGCCGTCGACGAGCTCACCGTGCACCGGGACACGCTCGCGCTGCTGCTCGCCTGGGAGATCGGCAAGCCGTGGCGGCTGGCCTGCGCCGACGTCGACCGCGCGCTCGACGGCGTCCGCTGGTACCTGCAGGAGATCGACCGTCAGCTCCAGGGCCGCACCCCGCTGCCCGGGCCGGTCAGCAACATCGCGTCGTGGAACTACCCGATGTCGGTGCAGGTGCACGCCGAGCTCGTGCAGTGCCTGGCCGGCAACGCCGTCGTGGCCAAGACGCCGTCGCAGGGCGGCTTCCACACGCTCACGCTCGCGCACGCCGTCATGAAGCGCGCCGGCCTGCCGGTGACGCTGCTGTCGGGCATCGGCGGGCAGCTCGGCGACGTGCTCATCCGCAGCGAGGAGATCGGCTGCCTGGCGTTCGTCGGCGGGCGCGCCAACGGGCGCAAGGCCGCGACGTCGCTGGCCGACACCGGCAAGCGGCACTTCCTCGAGCAGGAGGGCCTCAACGCCTGGGGCATCTGGGGCTTCAGCCAGTGGGACGACCTGGCCAAGCACCTCAAGAAGGGCTTCGAGTACGCCAAGCAGCGCTGCACCGCCTACCCGCGGTACGTGGTGCAGCGCGAGCTGTTCCCGCAGTTCCTCGAGATGTACCTGCCGGTCGTGAAGGGCCTGCGCTTCGGCCACCCGCTCGCGGTCGAGAGCCCCGACGACGACCTGCCCGAGCTCGACTTCGGCCCGCTCATCAGCGCCACCAAGGCCGCCGACCTCGTGCAGCAGTACGAGGAGGCGGTGTCCGGCGGCGGCATCCCGCTGTACCGGGGGAGCGTCGAGGACGGCCGCTTCCTCGACGGCCAGGACTCCAGCGCCTACGTCGCGCCCGCGTGCGTGCTCGAGCCGCCGCCGTCCTGGTCGCTGCGGCACGCCGAGCCGTTCGGCCCGCTCGACTCGATCGTCGTCGTCGACAGCGAGGCCGAGCTCCTCGCCGCCATGAACGCCTCCAACGGCTCGCTGGTCGCCTCCGTGGCCACCGACGACGCCGACTTCGGCGCGCGCATCGCCGAGGAGCTGCAGGCCTTCAAGGTCGGCATCAACAAGCCGCGCAGCCGGGGCGACCGCGAGGAGGTCTTCGGCGGCAAGGGCGCGTCGTGGAAGGGCGCGTTCGTCGGCGGCGACCTGCTCGTGCAGGCCGTCACCGAGGGCCCGGGCCAGCTCTACGGCAACTTCCCGAGCTACTCGCTGTACCCCGAGAAGGTGTAGCCGCTCAGTCCGGCAGGTCCGGCACGTCTGTCACAGGGGCGGCGTACGGTCCGCCTCCTGCGACGACGAGAGGACCGGCCGTGGCCACCATGATGAACGCCTACCTGACCTTCCCCGGCACCGCCCGCGAGGCCATGGAACACTACCGCGACGTGCTCGGCGGCGAGCTGCAGGTCATGACCTTCGCCGACGCCGGCGCCGAGGGCGTGCCGGACCCGTCCCAGGTCATGCACGCCTTCCTGGGCAGCCCGGCCGGCGCGCTCATGGCCTCCGACCTCCCGCCCGGGCAGGAGCACCGCCCGGGGAGCAACGTGGCCATCAGCCTGTCCGGCGACGACGCCCCGACGCTCCGGCGCTGGTGGGAGGGCCTGTCGCAGGGGTCGGAGGTCACGATGCCGCTCGAGCGGCAGATGTGGGGCGACGACTTCGGCTCGTGCACCGACCGCTTCGGCGTCCACTGGATGGTCAACATCGCCGGCAGCGCCGTCGACGGCGGCGCCTGACGCGGCTCAGCCGTCGACCGGGCGCTCCCGGAGGGCCGCCAGCCCGGCCTCCCAGCGCGCCCGGCGCTCCTCGGGCGCCTGGTCCCACCACGGCGTCCCGCGCTCGCCGAGCGCGGTCTTGGCGGCGTGCACCCGGGCGCGCGCGGTGCGCTCGGCGTCGGCGTCGCCGGCGCGCAGGGCCGCGCCGACGTCGCGACGGGCGGCCATGAGCAGGCGGCGCAGCTCGGCCGCGGCGTCCTCGGGCACGTCGGGGTCGGTCGCCCGCCAGCGACGCCCGTCGACCACGACGTAGCGGCCGTCCGGCGTGCGCTCAGCGCTCACGGGCCAGGCCGTGCAGGACGAGGTCGAGCCGGGTGCCGTCGAGCTCGACGTCGTCGGCGCAGGAGCGGGCGATCTCGGCGACGTCCCGCACCGAGCGGGCGCCGTGCTCGCACAGCGCCCGGGCCAGCCGGCCCTTCGTCCACTTGTTGTCGTGGCTGACGACGGTGCGCCGGCCGCCGGTCTCGCGCAGCACCCGCACGGCCAGGGCGCCCGGCACCCGGGCGAGCGCCGCGTAGGCACCCGAGCGCAGGTCCACCACCGGGCCGCGCTGCGCGGCGAGCTCGGCTTCGAGCGCGGCCCGCCACACGGGCGCGAGGCCGCCGAGCCCCGGCACGACGGCGCCGCCGGGCAGCCGGTAGGCGGGCACGGGGTCCTGCGGGCGCACGAGCCCGAGCAGGGCGCTGGCGACGACGAGGGAGGCGTGCGCACGGCGCAGCGCAGGGCCGCGCAGCGTGGCGTAGCCGAGCTGGTCGTAGACCACGCCGGTGTAGCGCCGCAGCGCCGGCAGGGTCGGCGACGTCGTCAAGGCGGCGTCGTCGTCGAGGTGGTGCTCCTGGCGGGCGGTGAGGCCGAGGGCGGTGCGCAGCGCGTCGCGCTCCTCGCGCGCCGCCCGCTCGACCGCCTCGACGACGCGCCGGCGGACCGGGCCGAGGGAGGGGAAGGACAGGGCGTCGAGGTCCAGCGGCGGCCCGTCGCCGCCGGCGGCCTTGCCCTCCGACGGCGGCAGCAGGACGAGCACGTGCGACGACGCTAGTGCGCCGGGAGGAGGTCTGCCCGGTCGGGCCGCCTCCGGCCGTCGTCGGCGGTCCGCCGGGTCAGCAGCGCTCGTACGGGTCGGCGCTGGTGCCGGAGGAGTCGCTGAACAGGGCGAGCCGGTCCCAGTAGGCCTTGCGCAGCTCGAACTGGGCGGTGCCGAAGGCGCACGTGGCGGCGTCCTTCGTCCGGGTGGGGGTCCCCTCGACGCCCAGGTGCGCGAGGGCCTCGCGGACCACGCCCTTGGCCGGGTCGGGGCTGAGCAGGCCCCAGCCGGTCTGCGCCCAGGCGGCGCCGTCGACGACCGGGACGGAGGTGATCTCCGAGGTCCCGCCGCCGGGCTGGAAGTCGCTCGTGCGAGGCAGGTGCGCCGCCTGCTCCAGGGCGCGGCGCAGGTCCCAGACGGTCAGCGGGGAGTCGCCGGCGACCATGAGCGGCGCCTCGACGCCCTCGGTGACGATGCCGCCGCGGTGTCCGGCCGCCCGCCGGGCCTCGAGCAGGACCCTGCTCGCGACGCCGGCGGAGGTCGGAGTGGCGAAGCTGGTGCCGCTCACGCTGCGGGTGCCGCCGGTCTGGCAGACGTCGCAGTACGGCAGCGTCTGGGTGAAGTCGCCGACGAAGTCCACGACGTTGCCCGAGAGGACCTGCCGGCCCTCGCTCGAGCCCTCCTGGTAGCCGCCGACGCCGACGCTCCACCAGGGGCCCGACGTGCTGTCGAAGGGCGACAGGGCCGGGCTGTTGTCCGCGGCACCGGTGTGCAGCTTGCCGAGCTCGACGACGCCCTCGTAGGTCGCCGTCAGGTGGGAGCCGAGCGGGGGGCTGCCCACCGGCCCGTAGCTCGTGGTGACGACGTCGACGGCCGGGTGGGTGAAGGTCCAGGTCTCGGCGGCGTCGTTGATGCCCTCGGCGAACAGGACGACGGCCTCGGGGTTGGCCCCGAGCACCGACGCCGTGACGCCGACCCCGTGCGTGTCGGTCGGGCTGTTCGGCAGGATCCGGCGGCCGGTCGTGGTGAACGACGCCGCGACGATGTTGGTGCCGGTGAACCAGTACGGCTTGCCGGGCTCGATGCGGTCCCAGACCCGCGCCTGGTCGGCGGCGAGGTCGGCAGCGACGTCGCCGGTGCGCGTCAGCGTGACGACGCGGTCCTCGGTGACGCCGAGCTCGGCGAGCACCTCCGGCGTGACCGACGACTCCTCGACCTGGAAGGCCTCGTGGTACGGGTTGATGCCGCTGTCGATGACGCCGACCACGACGCGGGCGTCGCCGCCGTCGACGGTGCTCGAGGACTGCAGGCCCGGGGCCGAGGACGAGGCCTGCACGGCCGTCGGGTTCGCGGGGGCCGCGACGGCCGACGGCAGCACGCCGACGGCGACGGGCACCGCCAGCAGGGCGGCGGCCAGGGTCAGGGGGGTGCGGGGCGCGTGGCCGGGCGGGAGGCGACCCGACCCCTCTTCCTTCGCCCCCGGAGCAGCGATCCCTGCTCCGGACGGAGCAGTGGTGACCCTCGTCACCCGCGGCTCCGCCGCCCGGTCGAGGGCCGGCGGCCGCGCGGGCGAGGTGCCGGGGCGGGGCCGGTCACTAGGCTCGCCCCGCCCGCTGCTCCCGGCGGTCCCAGCCCGAGGAGGCCCCGTGCTCCGCATGTCCACCCTGTTCCTGCGCACGCTGCGCGAGGACCCGGCGGACGCGGAGGTGCCGAGCCACAAGCTGCTCGTGCGGGCCGGCTACGTCCGCCGCGTGGCCCCCGGGGTCTACGCCTGGCTGCCGCTCGGCGTCCGCGTGCTCGAGCGGGTCGCCCGCGTCGTGCGCGAGGAGATGGACCGCATCGGCGCGCAGGAGGTGCACCTGCCGGCGCTCGTGCCGGCCGAGTACTACCAGGCGTCCGGCCGCTGGACCGAGTACGGCGACAACGTCTTCCGCCTGAAGGACCGCAAGGGCGCCGACTACATGCTCGGCCCGACGCACGAGGAGGTCTTCACCACCCTGGTGAAGGGCGAGTGCTCCTCGTACAAGGACCTGCCGGTCATGATCTACCAGGTCCAGACGAAGTACCGCGACGAGGCGCGCCCCCGGGCGGGCGTCCTGCGCGGCCGCGAGTTCGTCATGAAGGACAGCTACTCCTTCGACCTCGACGACGCCGGCCTGCAGCGCTCCTACGACCTGCACCGCGAGGCCTACGTCCGCACCTTCGAGCGGCTCGGCCTGGACTACCGGGTCGTCTCGGCCGTCAGCGGCGCCATGGGCGGCAGCGCGTCGGAGGAGTTCCTCGCCACCGCGCCGACCGGCGAGGACACCTACGTCGCCTGCACCGCGTGCGACTACGCCGCGAACACCGAGGCGGTGGAGGTCCGGGCGCCCGAGGCGCCGTCGACGGAGCACCCGCAGCTCGAGGTGCTCGACACCCCCGACACCCCGACCATCGGCACGCTCGTCGAGCACCTGCGCGGTCGCGGGTACGAGGTCACGGCGGCCGACACGCTCAAGAACGTGGTCGTGACGCTGCGGCACCCCGACGGCTCGACCGAGGTGCTCGCCGTCGGCGTCCCCGGCGACCGCGAGGTCGACCTCAAGCGGCTGGAGGCCAACGTCGCGCCGGCCGAGGTGCTGCCGTTCGACGACTTCGCGACGGTCCCCGGCCTGGTCAAGGGCTACATCGGCCCGCAGGGCCTGCCCGACGGCGTCCGGTACGTCGTCGACCCGCTGGTGGTCGACGGCTCGGCGTGGGTGACCGGCGCCAACGAGCCCGGCCGCCACGCCGTGGACGTCGTCGCCGGGCGCGACTTCGTCCCGAGCGGCGTGCTGCCCGCGGCCGAGGTGCGCGAGGGCGACCTGTGCCCGCGCTGCGGGTCGGCGCTGTCGATCGACCGCGGCATCGAGATCGGCCACATCTTCCAGCTCGGCCGCAAGTACGCCGACGCCTTCTCGCTCGACGTGCTCGGCCCGGACTCCAAGCCCGTGCGC
>DATMKB010000325.1:0-2971 GCA_035553635.1 Mycobacteriales bacterium | reverse complement strand
CGAGGTCGGCGAAGGACTCCTCGAAGTAGCGCTCCCCCAGGCCGGCCTGCTGCAGCACCGCGCGCTGCGTCGCACCGGCGTAGCCGACGGTGCCGAAGACCTCCAGGCCGGCCGCGAGCAGCCGGGACCGGCGCTGCGCGGCACGCTCCTCGGCGGTCAGGCCGCCGTAGACGCGGCCGGAGGTCGCGGTGGTCACGCGCCGGGCACCCGGCCCCGCTCGAGGTCGCGCGCGAAGGCCCGCTGCTTGCGGCGGGCCACCGCCAGGAGGGCCGGTCGCAGGGCCAGCGCCGCGCGCGGCGCGGCGCTGTAGGCGCGCGACATCCCGCCGCGCCAGCCGGGGACGCTGGTGACCGGCCGCGGCCGGCGCACGACGTCGGCGACCACCGCCGCGACCTGCTCCGGGCGCAGCAGCACGCCCGACCACGACGGCGCCGCCTGCGGGTCGTGCACCTTGTCGTGGAGCATCGGCGTCCAGATGCCGTCAGGGCAGACGGCCGAGACGTCGATGCCGCGCTCCCCCGCCGCGCGCAGGTCCTGCAGCGTGCCGGTGCTGAACGCCAGCGCCGCGTGCTTGGTGGCGGCGTACACCGTCTCGCCCGGCGGGGCCGCCAGGCCGGCCAGCGAGACGACGTTGACGACGTGGCCGGCGCCGCGGGCGCGCATCGGCGCGAGCGCCGCCCAGGTGCCGTGCATCGTGCCGAGAACGTTGACGCCGAGCATGCGCTGCACCTCGGCGTCGGGGTGCTGCCACGACGGGCGCGTGTGCAGGACACCGGCGTTGTTGACCCACACCGCGAGGCCGTCCTCGGCGTCGACCTCGCGGGCGAGCGCGTCGCAGGCGGCGCGGTCGGTGACGTCGAGCCGGACCCCACGGCCACCCGCCGGTGCGACCTCCGTGGCCGCAGCGGCGTCCAGGTCGGCGAGCCGGACGACGAGCCCGAGGTCGGCCAGCGCGGCGCCGACCACCCGGCCCAGGCCGCCCGCGCCACCGGTGACGACAGCGCCCCGGGCACCCCGGCGGAGCAGGTCGTCCAGGCGCGTCATCCGCGCAGTCGACCGTGCCCGCGAGACGTCTGTCAACGGCCTCCGACAGATGGCGAGCCGTCCCGCGCCGGCCGCAGCTCGACGGCGCCCCACAGCGCCAGGAGCAGTGCGTACAGCCGGACGTCGCTGGCGAACGGCCCGACGCGCTGCTGCTCGGCGAGCGCGAACGCGCCGAAGCCGAGCACCGCGAGCGACACGCTCATCGGCGTCACGACGACCGGGGTGAGGCGGTCGAGCAGCGCGGCGAGCACTCCGCCGAGGCCGCACGACAGGACGACCAGCGCGGTGAACTGGAAGTCCAGCGGCCGGCCCGCCTCGAACCACGCCACCACCGTGGCGCCGACGCACAGCAGCACGAGGCCCGGCGCCCACAGCGCGGTGCGCCGCCGGCCGGCCGCGGCCGCCGCCAGCAGCACGACCCCGGTGAGCAGCGGGAAGGACGAGTACGGCAGCACGCCGCCCTCGACCACGGCCGCGAGCAGCAGGGCGCCTCCGAGGAGCACGGCGCCGCTGAGCCGCCGGGAGCGCGCGTCGTCGGTCATGCCAGCGGTTCGCGGCCGGGCGCCGGGCGGTTCGGCGTGACAGGCTCCGGCGTGCTCTCCGACCGCGCCGGCGCCGCCTGCGGCGTCGTGGCGCCCACCGCGTTCGTCACCGCCTGGGCCGTGGGCGGGGTCCTGCGCGACGACGGCTACGACCCGCTGCACGACGCCATCAGCCGGCTCGCCGAGGTGGGGGCGGACACCGCGCCGCTCATGACGGCGGGCCTGGTCGCCTTCGGCGTCCTCGTGCCGGTGTGGGCACGGACCCTCGGCGACCGGCTCGAGTCGGCGGCCCTGCGCAGGGTCGTGACGACGGCGGGCCTGGCGACGCTGGCCGTCGCCGCGCTGCCGCTCACCCGCGAGGGCGGCACGACGCAGGACGCCCTGCACGCCGTCGCCGCCGGCACGGGCTACGTCGCGATGGCGGCGACGCCGCTGGTCGCCGCGCCGCTGCTGCGCCGCCGCGGGCACCGGCGGGCGGCCGCGGCGTCGGTGGCGGTCGGCCTCGTGTCGGCGGCCTCCCTCGTCGGCACGCTGCTCGCCGGCGCGGTGCTCGGTGACGACGGGCCGGTGGGCAGCGGCGGGCTGCAGCGCCTCGGGCTGACCGTCGTCGACGCCTGGCACGTGGCCGCGGCGGCGGCGGTGCTCCGCCGCCGCCGCTGACCCCGCGTCAGAGCTGGAGCGCGACCGTCTTCGTCTCGCCGCGGTCGACGACGACCTTCGTGGTCGCCGTCCGGCCGTCCGCGGTGGTGGCCGTGAGCGTCCAGGCCTCCTCCGCCGCGCCGCTGTCGCCGCGCGCGATGCGCTCCTTCATGACCGGCGTCGTCGACGGCGGCAGGTGCCAGGAGAACGCACCGGACGCGTCGGTGGCGCTGACCGCGCGCGACGGCTCCTCGAACTGGCCGTTGCCGCCGCCCGCGCCGAGCGGGATGGTCGTCGTGCGTGAGACGACGAGGTCGGCCTGCACGGGGTTGCCCTGCGCGTCGACGACGCTGCCCTCGATGACCGAGTGCGTCTTGTAGGTCTGCGTCGTGAGCGAGTCGGTGCGCCGGTGCTGGTTCGGGTTGCTCTTGTCGATGACCGGGACATCCTCGTAGGTGACCTCCTGGTGCAGCGCCGACTCGCCCAGCAGCAGGAAGCCCTCGCGGTTGAGCGTGTAGTGGTGCAGCGGGCCGTCGCTGCCGGCGTAGTCCGGGTGGAAGTTCGAGAAGCCGATCTCGAAGCAGTACGACAGCGAGCCGAGCGCTGCGTACGCCCAGTCGGTCATCGTGCCGGTGGTGACGTAGAGGTCGAACGAGTGGATGTTCCGGTAGCCGTTGGCGTCGGACATCTTCTGGCCGAGGTCGCGCATGAGGTCCTCGTCCGGGCTGTAGCGCGCCGAGCCGCCG
>DATMKB010000324.1:0-8112 GCA_035553635.1 Mycobacteriales bacterium | reverse complement strand
GCGGTGCACGAGGTGCTGCGCCACGGCCCCGGCATGTGGCCGCGCTTCCAGGCGCTGGTCTCGGGCGCCACCACGCTGCCCGAGCAGCTCGCCCGGCCGCCGGTGCGCGGGCTCGTCGCCGCCCTCGGCGGCTGAGCCGGCGCTGCACCTAGGCTCCCGCCGTGCGTGCTCCCGCCCGGCTGCTCACCGCCACCGCCGCTGCCCTGCTCGCCGCGACGGCCGGCCTCGGCGTCGCCGTCGCCCAGACGTCCGGCTCCCTGCCCGTCGTGCAGGACGAGCCGCCGCTCGTGCCGGTGCCGCGGGCGGAGTGCCGTCCGGGCGACGTCCCCGAGCCGGGCATGCAGGGCCGGGTGCCCGCCGACGACGTCGCCGCCGGCGGAGCGGCCGAGGGCTACCGCTGCCAGGTCGACGTGGTCGGGCGGCACGGCACCTCGGGCGGCTTCAAGGTCGAGCGGTACGTCGACGCCGCCGGCCGCGAGTGCGCCTACTACGACACGACCCGCGTCTTCCCGTCCGACGTCGTCAGCCAGTTGCGCGCGGGCCTGACGCCGGGCGTCGCGGTGCTCGACATGAGCGACCCGAGCAGGCCGGTGCAGACCGCGACCCTGTCGACGCCGGCGATGCTGACGCCGCACGAGTCGCTGCTCGTCAACCAGCGGCGGGGGCTGGTCGCGGCCGTCGCCGGCAACGCGCTGTTCCAGGCCGGCCAGGTCGACGTCTACGACGCCAGCGCCGACTGCCGCACGCCGGTGCTCCGGAGCTCGCTTCCCGTCGGGGTCCTCGGCCACGAGAGCGGCTTCTCGCCCGACGGGAACACCTTCTGGGCGGCCTCGCTCGGCGGCGACACCCTCACCGCCATCGACCTCACCGACCCGGCCCGGCCGCGCCCGGTCTACGTCGGCAACCACGCCACGCACGCCGTCACGATCAGCGACGACGGCAACCGCGCCTACCTCGCCGCCGGTGCCGGGTTCCCGCGCAACGAGCTCACGGTCCGCGCGCCGGTCGACGGGCTCGAGGTGCTCGACGTCAGCCAGGTGCAGTCGCGGCAGGCCGCGCCGGAGGTGACCACGGTCGGCGCGCTGACGTGGGACAGCGTGACCATCCCGCAGGCGGCGCTGCCCGTGACGATCGGCGGCCGGCCCTACCTGGTGCAGGTCGACGAGTTCGCCTACGGCGACTACGCCGGCTTCGACGGCATCAAGGCCAACGGCGAGCGCGTCGGCGCGGCCCGCATCATCGACATCAGCGACGAGACGGCGCCGAGGGTCGTCTCGAACCTCCGGCTCGAGGTGCACCAGCCCGAGAGCAGAGGCGCCCTGGCGGGCGACCCCGGGACCGACAGCCAGACCGGCGGCTACGCCGGCCACTACTGCGCCGTGCCGCAGCGCGAGGAGCCGGGCATCGTGGCCTGCTCGTTCCTCGCCTCGGGCCTGCGCGTGTTCGACGTGCGCGACCCGCTCGCCCCGCGCGAGGTGGCGTACTTCGTCGCCCCCGTGCCGCCGGGCGGCCCGGCCAACAACGCCCTGTCCAGCCCGGCCTTCTCGCCCGAGCGGCGCGAGGTCTGGTACTCCGACGGCGGCAGCGGCTTCTGGGCGCTGCGGCTGTCCGAGCAGGCCTGGCCGCAGGCGGCCGCTGCCCCGGTGGCGCCCGCTCCTGCCGCGCCGGCGCCCGCCGCACGAGCGCTGCCGGCCACGGGGCTCGCCCTGCCGGGCGTCGCGGCGCTGGCGCTGCTCGTCTCGGCACTGGCGGTCCGGGCCGCCCGGCGCTAGGTCACCGCGACCGGCGCCAGGACGGCGCCACCGGCGCGTGCCAGTCGCGCCAGACGCCGACCATGCGCAGCACGAAGACCAGCGCCGCGGCGCTGACGGCGACCACGGGCCCCCGCAAGCCCTGGCCGTCGGCGACGACGACCGCGACCGCGCCGAGCAGCGCCGGGACGGCGTAGACCTCGCGCCGCAGCACGATCGGCTGCACGCCCGCGAGCACGTCGCGCAGGACGCCGCCGCCGATGCCGGCCAGGCAGCCGATGACGACGGCGGGCAGCGCGCCCAGGCCCGCGTCGAGCGCCTTCGCCGTGCCCGACACGACGAACAGGCCCAGCCCGGCGGCGTCGAAGAGCCGCACGGCCCCGGCGAGCCGCTCGACGAGCCGCGCGCCGACGAAGACGACCAGCCCCGCGAGCACCGCCGCGACGAGGTAGCGGTCGTCCCGCAGCGCGGCGGGCGGCACGTCACCGAGCAGCACGTCCCGCGCCAGCCCGCCGCCGAGCGCCGCGACGAGCGCGAGCACCACCACGCCGAAGACGTCGAAGCGCACCTCGACGGCCCGCAGGCCGCCGGACAGGCCGAACACGAAGACGCCGAGCAGGTCGAGCGCCAGCAGGAGCGTCACGGGCCGAACTCGGCGCGGACGGCGTCGCCGTGCTCGTCGAGCTCCGGCGCCGGCCGGCCGTCGGGTGCCTCGGGCCAGGCGGAGGCCTTGACCGGGTTGCCGGGCACCGGCAGGCCGCCGGCGTCCACCACCATGCGGCGGGCCTGCGCCTGCGGGCCGCCCACGGCCTCGGCCACCGTGCTGATCGGCCCGCACGGGACGCCGGCGAGGTCGAGCTCGGCCAGCCAGTGGTCGGCGTCGCGCGTGCGCAGCACCGCCTCGAGCTCGGCCTTGAGCACCTCGCGCGCCTCGTGCCGGGCGGCGTTCGTGGCGAACCGGGGGTCCGCGGCGAGCTCGGGCCGGCCGAGCGCCCCTGCCAGCGCCGCGAACAGGGCGTCGTTGGCGGCGCAGACGGTGATGTCGCGGTCGGCGCAGGCGAAGGTGTCGAACGGCGCGATGGCGAAGTGGGCGTTGCCGATGCGCTGCGGGTCGACGCCGGTGGCGAGCCAGGCGAGCGCGGCGCCCTCCAGCAGCGACACGGTGGCGTCGTACATGGCGAGGTCGAGGTGCGTGCCGCGGCCCGTGGTGGCCCGGCCGAGCAGCGCGGTGGTGATGGCGCCGAAGGCGTAGAGGCCGGCGGCGAGGTCGGCCACCGGCACGCCGGGCTTGACCGGCGGCCCGTCGGCCGCGCCCGTGATCGCCATGATGCCGCTCATCCCCTGCACGACGGCGTCGTAGGCGGGGCGGCTGCGCCAGGGGCCGGTGTGCCCGAAGCCGCTGATGGAGGCGTAGACGAGGTCGTCGCGGCCGAGCTGCTCCCAGCCCAGGCCGAGCCGGTCCATGACGCCCGGCCGGTAGTTCTCGACGACGACGTCGGCCCGGGTCGCCAGCCCCCGGGCGACGGCGAGGTCCGCCGGGTCCTTGAGGTCCAGGGCCACGGACTCCTTGCCGCGGTTGACCCGGGCGAAGTACAGCGACCGCCCGTCGAGGAACGGCCCGTAGCCGCGGGAGTCGTCGCCGGCGCCCGGCCGCTCGACCTTGACCACCCGGGCACCGAGGTCGGCCAGCATCATCGTGGCGAACGGCCCGGCGAGCACCCGGCTGAAGTCCGCCACGAGCAGGCCGGACAGCGGGAGCGCGGTGGCGGTCGACACGCGCGTCATCCTGCCTCGACGGGAACGCGGACCCGATCTGTGGTGTTGTGATGGGCGTGACCGGAACTGCCGCACCGTCCGCCCCCGCTCCCACCCTGACCGCTGCCGACCGCTGCGACCGCTGCGGCGCCCAGGCCCGCGTGCGCGTCGTGCTCGCCTCCGGCGAGCTGACCTTCTGCGGGCACCACGCCAAGGCCTTCGAGCCGACCCTGCGCCCCACGGCGCTGTCCTGGGTCGACGAGACGGAGCTGCTCGGCTGAGCACCGGAACCGGCCCGCGGCCGCCGCTCCCCTCCGGGGGACGGCGGCCGCTGTCGTTGCGCCGGGCGCTGCTCGCGGCGGGCCTCGCGGCGCTGGCGGGCCTGGTCGCCCTGCGCGCCACCGGCACCGAGCGCGGCACGCTGCTCGTCCTGCTCGTCGGGGTGCTGCCCGTGGTGCTGCTCGCGGCCTGGCCGCTGCTCGGGCTCGCGGTCCGCTGGCGGGCGCCCGGAGCGGCGCTGGCCGCGGCCGGCCTCGTCGCCGTGCAGGCCCTGCTCGTCGCGCCGTCGCTGACGGCGGCTCCCCCGCCGCCGCCGGGCGGCACGCCGCTGCGGGTGGTCGTGGCGAACCTGTACGTGCGCAACCCGGTCCCGGTCGAGGCCGCCGCGGTGCTGCGGGCCCTGGAGCCCGACGTGCTCGTGGTGCCCGAGCTCGACGCCCGCGGCCGGGCGGCGCTGCAGGAGGCCGGCGTCGAGCAGGACCTCCCGCACGTCGTCGTCGAGAGCGCGGGCGGGGAGGCGGTCGGGCTGCTGAGCCGCACGCCCCTGCGCGACGTCGTCCTGCGGCGCGCGGGTGCCCGGGTGCTCCCCCAGGCCACGGTCGACGCCGGGGGCCCCGCGGTGCGCGTGCACGCCGCCCACCCGCTGCCGCCGGTCGGCGGGCTCGAGCCGCTGTGGCGCGCGGGCCACGCCGACCTCGCCCGGCAGGCCGCCGGCGAGGACCTGACGCTCGTCGTCGCGGGCGACCTCAACGCCGGCCGCCACCACGCGGTCTTCCGGCGGCTCGCCGGCACCGGCCTGCGCGACGCCCACGACGAGCGCGGCCGGCCAGGTGCGGGCGAGGCCGCGGCCGCGCTCCCGCTGCTGCACCTCGACCACGTCCTCGTGCGCGACGGCCGCGACGGGCGCGACGGGCGGATCGGCGTGCGGGAGGTCCGGGAGGTGCGGCTGCCGGGCAGCGACCACCTGGCGGTCGTCGCCGACCTCGTCGTGCACCCGGCCTAGGCTCGTCCGCAGGAGGCTGTCGCGTGCACTGGCTCGTCCTCGTCCTGTCCGGCCTGCTGGAGGCGGTGTGGGCCACCGCCCTCGACCGCTCGCGCGGCCTCACTCGCCCCGGACCGTCGGCGGTCTTCCTCGTCGCGCTCGTGGCGAGCATGGCCGGCCTCGCGCACGCCCTGCGCGGCCTGCCGGTGGGCACGGCCTACGCCGTGTGGGTCGGCATCGGCGCCGCCGGCACCGCCGGCTGGGCGATGGCCACCGGCGCGGAGCCGGTGTCGGTGGTGCGCGTCATGCTGCTGCTCGGCCTCGTGGCGTGCGTGGCCGGGCTGAAGATCACGCACTGAGCGCTAGTAGGCCGCCCGCGCGGTGAAGCGGCCGCCCTGCTCGGCCACCTCGAGCGGCAGCCCGAACGCCCGGCTGAGCAGCGGCGCGGTGAGCACCTCGCGCACCTCGCCGGCCGCCACCACGGAGCCCCGCGACAGCAGCAGCGCGTGCGTGGTGCCCACCGGCACCTCCTCGACGTGGTGGGTGACGAGCACCGTGGGCGGGCTCGCGGGGTCCTCCGCGAGGGCCGACAGCAGGCGCAGCAGCGCCTCGCGGGCGCCGAGGTCGAGACCCGCGGCCGGCTCGTCGAGCAGCAGCAGCTCGGGGTCGGTCATGAGGGCGCGGGCCAGCAGGACCCGCTTGCGCTCGCCCTCCGACAGGGTGCCGAAGCGCCGGTCGGCGAAGGCCCGCAGGCCCACGCGGCCGAGCAGGGCCGTCGCCCGGGCGACGTCGGCGTCGTCGTAGGACTCCCGCCAGCGCCCGACGACGCCGTGCGCCGCGGTGACCACGACGTCGAGCGCCCGCTCGTGCCCCGGCACGCGGTCGGCGAGCACCGCGCTCGACAGCCCGACGCGGGTGCGCAGCTCGCCGAGGTCCGCCTCGCCGATGCGCTCGCCGAGCAGCTCCACCGTGCCGCGGCTCGGGAACAGCGAAGCGCCCGCCACCTGCAGCAGCGTGGTCTTGCCGGCGCCGTTGGGGCCGAGGACGACCCAGCGCTCGCCCTCGCGCACGGTCCAGCCGACGCCGGACAGCAGGAGCGCACCGTCCCGCTCCACCGCGACGTCGGACAGGGACAGGACCGGGCCGGGCACGACAGGGACCGTAGTCCAGGATGGCGCATGACCTACCGCTGCTTCGACGTCGAGATCGCGGACAACGTGGCGCACGTGCGCCTCAGCAGGCCCGACGAGCTGAACTCCATGGTCCCGGAGTTCTGGCGCGAGCTGCCGGAGATCGTGACCGGCATCAGCGACGACGCCACCGCCCGGGCCGTCGTCATCAGCAGCACGGGCAAGCACTTCAGCGCGGGCATGGACCTGTCGGTCTTCACCGGCGGGCTCGGCGCCGCCGAGGGCGAGACCGGCCGCCGGCAGGCGCGGATGCGCAGCAGCGCCAAGGTCCTGCAGTGGTCGTTCACGGCGCTCGAGAAGGCCCGCGTGCCGGTGCTGGCCGCCTGCCAGGGCGGGGTCATCGGCGGTGCCGTCGACCTCGTGACGGCGTGCGACATGCGGTACGCCAGCGCCGACGCGTTCTTCTGCGTCCAGGAGATCAACATCGGCATGACGGCCGACGTCGGCACGCTGCAGCGGCTCGGCAAGGTGGTGCCGGAGGGCGTGGCGCGCGAGCTCGCCTACACGGGCCGGCGGATGCCCGCGCAGCGCGCCTACGAGGTCGGGCTCGTGCAGCACGTCTACCCCGACCACGACGCGCTCGTGGAGGGCGTGCTCGCCACCGCCCGCGAGATCGCGGCCAAGAGCCCGCTGGCGGTCTGGGGCACCAAGGTGGCGATGAACTACGCGCGCGACCACTCCGTGGACGACAGCCTCGACCAGATCGCGACCTGGCAGTCCGGCATGTTCCAGCCGGACGACATGATGGAGGCCTTCACGGCGCGGGCGGAGCGGCGCGATCCCGTCTTCCCCGACCTGCTGCCCGAGCCCCGCGGGCTGTGACCGCCGTGGGCGCGAGCACGACGACGCCCTACGGCCTGGTGGCCGAGGTGGAGCCCGTGGTCGAGGCGACAAAGGGCGAGCTCGTGGCCGTGAGCCGCCGGATCGAGCGGGAGGCGCTGCTCGCCCCGCCGCCGGCCGTGGCGGCGACCCTGCAGGACGCCCGCTACCTCACCCCGCGCACGCGGGAGGTCTACGCCCGCCTGGCCGCGGCCGGTGCGCCCGCCCGCCTGTTCGCCCGCGAGCTGCAGAGCTGGATCGCCCCCGGCGTCACCGGCGTCGCGCTCGACGACGACGACCCGCTCGTGGACGAGTGGGTGGTCGTGGTGCCGGGCGACCGGCCGGTCGTCTTCGCCGCGACCGACCTGCGGGTCCCCGACTGCGACGACGACCTGGCGCGGTGCTTCTCCTACGCCGTCAGCCGCGACCCCGCGCTGGTGCGGGCCTGCGCGCAGGCCCTGGGGCTTGACCCGGCCTAGGGGGCCGTGCTCGCGCTCGAGCTCGGCGACGCCGTCGGGTCGGTGGACGGCGACGTCGTCGGCGAGGTGGTCGGCTCCGTGGTCGGCTCCGTGGTCGGCGAGGTCGTCGGCGCCGTGCTCGGCGGCGTGCTCGGCGGCGTGCTCGTCGAGGTCGCCGGCTGGGCCGGAGCGCCCGCGGTGTCGCCGGTCGGGTTGTCGGTGCCCGGCGCCGCGCTGCCCGCGGTGAAGGTGTGCGTGCCGCCGTAGAGGTAGATGGACGTGCCGATGCCGATCTGGCCGAGCAGCCACTTGGCGTCCGGGCGCGTCACGCGCACGCAGCCGTGGCTCGCCGGCCCGGCCGGGACGCTGTTCGAGCCGTGGATGGCCCAGCCCTTGTAGAAGTACTGCGGGTCGTACAGGACGCCGAGGTCGGCGTGCCGCTCGCCGACGATCCGGCGCTCGACCTTGTACCAGCCGGTGGGCGTCAGGGCGCGGGCCTTGCTGCCGTCCTTCTGCTTGTACGTGGCGCCGTTGCCGGAGCTGACCGGCAGCACGCGCTGCACGGCGCCGCCCTTGACGACGTAGAGGACCTGCTTGGTGAGGTCGACCTCGACGCGGTTCGCCGGCGAGGACGCCCGCAGCTGCGGGGCCTTCGGGCTGGCCAGCGCCGCGAGGGTGGCCTTGCCGACGGCGCCGTCGGCACCCAGGCCCTGGACCTTCTGGAAGGCCATGACGGCGCTCTTGAGCTGCGCGCCCGCCTTGCCGTCCACCGGGCCCACGTAGTACTTGAGGTCGGTGAGCTGGCGCTGCACGCTCGCGACGTCGTAGCTCGCGGCGGCGGGGGCGGCGGCGGGCGTCGTCGGGACGGCCGCGGGGGT
>DATMKB010000323.1:0-2338 GCA_035553635.1 Mycobacteriales bacterium | reverse complement strand
GACGTGCAGGAGCACGAGGAGCAGGAGATGACCTCCGCCTGGGTGCCGCTCGACGACGCCGTGCGGCGGGTGCTCGCGGGCGAGATCGAGAACGGCATCTGCTGCACCGGCCTGCTGGCGGCCGACCGGGCGGCCCGCGACGGCTTCTCCGGGCTCCGGCCGGCCGACGCGCCCTGGTCGTCCGGCAAGGCCCGGCCCTAGGACCGCAGGCCCAGCCGCCGCAGCTCCAGCGCGGCCAGCGCCCGCCCGGCCGCCTCGTCACCGGCCCGCCAGCGCGTCACCGGGTCGGGGCCCAGCCGGGCCAGGTCGGCGAGCGGCGCCGAGGCCGCCGCGCGCAGCGCGAGCAGGTCGACGTCGCCGGTCAGCCGGCGGGCGGCCGTCGCCTCCCGCGACCAGCGCAGCCGCCCGGGCAGCCACCGGGCCACCGCCCACAGCGCGGGGAGCCCGCCGACGACGAGCGCGAGCAGCAGCGCCAGCGTGCCGACGGCGTCCTGCTGCGCGGCGCCCGCGCGGCTGAGCACCTCGCCGGCGCCGGCCGCGGCGTCCAGCGGCGCCCGCAGCCCGCCGCTGACCCCCGGGACGCCGCCGACGCGGTCGGCCGCGCCGACGAGGCCGCCGGCCAGCCCGTCGCCGGCCTGCTCGAGCTCGCGACCGGGTGCGGCGAGGGCCGTGACGGCGCGGTGCACGGCCCGGCCGAGCCAGGCGAGCAGGAGCACCCAGGCCAGGACCGCGGCGTCGAGCACCTGCTGGCGGGCGCGCAGGCCGGGGGAGTCGGCGTACCAGGTCATGCCGACCGCGTACCCCGGCAGGAGATCGCGCCTCGTTGGCGAAGGACTGTGCACCCCGAGTGCACGGAGGTCGGTCACGCATGTCCCGAGCCCTGTTCCGCACGCGCCGCCGCGCGGTCCTGGTCGCCGCGGCCGTCGCCGCTCCCGTGGCGCTGGCGCTGCCGGCCTCCTCCGCGCCGACGGGCGTCGTGACCATCGAGGTGCTCAGCGGCCGCGGCGACCTCGTCACCGGCGGCGACGCGCTGCTGCGCGTGACCCTGCCGGACGGCGCGTCGGCCGACGGCCTGCGCGTCGACGACGACGGCCGCGACGTCACCTCGGCCTTCCGCGCCGGCGACGGCGGGCTGCTCGGCCTCGTCACCGGCCTGGACCTCGGGCGCAACACCGTCACCGCCACCCTGGCCGACGGCCGCGGGGCCCGCATCGTCCTCACCAGCGCCCCGGTCGGCGGCCCGGTCTTCAGCGGCCCGCAGATCCAGCCGTGGACGTGCGCCGGCGAGGTCGACGACGCGCAGTGCAACCGCGAGCCCACCGTGCGCTTCCTCTACAAGCGCACCTCCGGCGGCGGTCTGGTGGCCTACGACCCGGCGAACCCGCCGTCCGACGTCGCCATGACCACCACCGACGACGGCAGCACCGTGCCCTTCATCGTCCGCGAGGAGACCGGCAACAGCCTGCGCGACGAGTACAAGATCGCCGCCCTGTTCGACCCCTCGCAGCCGGTGGACCCGACGGCCGAGAACCCCGGTTTCGCGAACAAGCTGGTGCTCAACCACGGCGCGAGCTGCGACACGTCCTACGAGATGGGCACCGCCCCGAGCGTCCTGCTCGAGGACGCCCTGGCGCAGGGCTTCGCCGTGGCCTCGCACGCGCTCGACAACGCCGGGCACAACTGCAACATCGTCACGCAGGCCGAGTCGCTCGTCGTCACCAAGGAGATGGTGGTCGAGCGCTTCGGGCCGCTGCGCTACACGATCGGGTCGGGCTGCTCGGGCGGCTCGCTCGTGCAGCTGCAGGTGGCCAACGCCTACCCGGGCGTCTACCAGGGCGTGCTGCCGCAGTGCACGTTCACCGACGCCTGGAGCAGCGCGCAGCAGTACGTCGACTACGTCGGCCTGCGCCGCTACCTCGAGGGGCCGGGCTCGCTGCAGTCGCAGATCACGCCGCTGCAGTGGCCCGCGATCTTCGGCCACCTCAACCCGGCCAACCAGATCACCTTCACCGAGGTCATCCCGAACAGCGGTGACCCCAGCCGGTCCTGCCCTGGCGTCCCGGACGAGGACGTCTACTCCGCGTCGAACCCCGACGGCGTGCGCTGCTCCTTCCAGGACTACATGCGCAACGTCTTCGGCGTCTACGAGTCCGGGCCGGACGCCGGCAAGGCCCGTCGGCCGATCAGCAACGTCGGGGTGCAGTACGGGCTGTCCGGCCTGCTGGCGTTCCTCGAGAACGACCTGAGCGACCCCACGCGCCCGCCGCTGACGCCGTCGCAGTTCGTCGCGCTCAACGAGGGCGTGGGCGGCTACGACATCGACTTCGAGCCGACGCAG
>DATMKB010000322.1:0-7039 GCA_035553635.1 Mycobacteriales bacterium | reverse complement strand
GTGCGGGGGCTCAGGCGTCGGGAGCCGGCGGGGCGGCGGGCTCGGCCGCGCCCGGGGCGAGCGCCTCGGCGCTCGTCGCGGTGACGACGGAGACCGCGGCGTCGTCGGGCGGGTCGCCCGCGCCCTCCTTGCGGAAGCTCGCGTAGATCTCGAGCAGCACCTGCTTCTGGCGCTCGGTGAGCGCCTCGTCGGCGAGCACGGCGTCGACGACGGCGCCGCTGCCCTCCCGCTGCTCGAGGATGCCGGCCTGGACGTACAGCGCCTCCGCCGAGATCCGCAGTCCCTTGGCGATCTGCTGCAGGATCTCCGCGCTCGGCTTGCGCAGCCCCCGCTCGATCTGGCTGAGGTAGGGGTTGCTGACGCCCGCGAGCGTGGCCAGCTGCCGGAGCGAGATGCCGCCGGCGTTGCGCTGGTCGCGGATGAAGTCGCCGAGGTGCCGGATCTCGCCGGCGGCCGCGGTGACCGTCTCCTTCGCCCTGTCCTTCATCGCCGACCACGGTACGGGCTGGTGCTAGCAGTTGCAAGCGCTCCTGCAAGCACTCCGCGGTGACCTGCCCCACACGCGCCGCTGCCCCGGAGACGACCCTCCGGCGTGCCGACCGCCCCGGTCGCGCAGGATGTCCGTTCCACGCGGAGGGAGCACGGAGTGCCGGCAGGGGGTGCGGAGCGCGAGCTCGTGCTGGGCGGGGAGCTCGCCGACGTCCCGCGCGCCCGCTCGCGCGTGGCCGCCCTGCTGGGCGACGACCCGGTCGGTGACGCCGCCGCGCTGGTGGTCACCGAGCTCGTCACCAACGCGGTGCTGCACGGTCGAGCGCCGGTGCGCGTGCGGGCCGCCCGCACGGACGACGGCGCCGTCCGGGTGGAGGTCGAGGACGCCGGCGCCGACCTGCCCGTGCGGCCCCGGCGCAGCACGGAGGCGATGACCGGCCGCGGGCTCGCGCTCGTGGCGGCGCTGGCGCGCGCCTGGGGCGTCGAGTCGTCCCCGCGCGGCGGCAAGACCGTCTGGGCCGACCTGGTGCCCACCAGCGACCTCGCGGCGGCCGACCCCGAGTCGGACGAGGAGTCGCTGCTCGCCGCCTTCCCCGACCTGCTCGACGGCACGGGCGACGAGGGGCCGCTGCACACGGTCGCCCTCGGGTCGGTGCCCACCGACCTGCTGCTCGAGGCCAAGGCGCACATCGACAACCTCGTCCGCGAGCTCACGCTGGCCGCGGCCGCCGCCGACGACGCCCCGGGCGCGGTGCCGCCCGAGCTCGCCGGGCTCGTCACCGACGTCGTGCACGGCTTCCGCGCCGCGCGCGGCGCCATCAAGCGGCAGGCGCTCGAGGCCTCCGAGCGCGGCGACGTCGAGGTGCGCCTGGCCCTCACGCTGCCGGCCTCGGCCGCCGACGCCGGCGAGCGCTACCTCGCCGGCCTCGACGCCGCCGACCGCTGGGCGCGCGACGCGCGGCTGCTCGTGCTCGAGACGCCGCCCGTGCACCGCGTCTTCCGGCACTGGTACGTCCAGGCCCTCGTCGACCAGCTCCGCGCGGCCGGCCGCGGGGAGGTGCCGCCGCGGGTGGTGCCGTTCCCCGAGCGGCTCGCCGAGGTGCTGCTCGCGCCGCCGGGCCTGGACTACGTCCGGCTGTTCCGGCAGCTGCCGACGTCGTACATGGTCATGGACCGCGACCTCGTCTTCGTCGAGGCCAACGACGCCTACCTGGCCACCGTCGGCCGCACCCGCGAGGAGCTCGTCGGCACGCCCGTCTTCGAGGCCTTCCCGCCCGCGCCGGACGCCCTCGGCGACGACGGCGTCTCGCGCGTGCAGCGCTCCTTCGAGCGGGCCCGCGACACCGGCCGGCCCGACACCATGCCGGTGCAGAGGTACGACATCCCCGACCCGGCGGGCGGCGGCGGGCTCGTCGAGCGGTACTGGTCGCTCATCAGCGTGCCGGTGCTCGACGACGACGGCCGCACCGTGCTCATCGCCCAGCGCGCCGAGGACATCACCGACTTCGTCCACGAGCGCCGCCGCGGCGAGGAGCTCGGCCGCCGCGTGGTCGAGGTCGAGGCCGACCTCTACGCCCGGGCGCAGGAGCTCGCCGCCGCCACCCGCGCGCAGGAGCAGGCGGCGCAGCGCGTGGCCAGCCTGGCCGGGGTGGCGCTCGAGCTGACCCGCGTCGACGACGTCGTCGGGCTGACCCGCACGGTCTTCCAGCGCGGACTGCCGGTGCTCGGCGCCGACGGCGGCGCGCTCGTGGTGCGCGACGGCGAGAGCACCGTGCGCCTGATCGTCAGCGACGCCCTCGACGAGGCGGTGCCCGACGAGTACGCCGTCCTGCCGCTCGACCACCCGCTGCCCGGGGTCCACGCCGCGCGCACCGGCGAGCGGGTGCTGCTGCCGACGCGCGCGGCCGGCCTGGCCTGGTCGCCGGCCATGGAGGAGGTCTACGCCGCCACCGGCCGCGACGGCTGGGCGGTGCTGCCGCTGCGCGTCGGCGACGACCTGCTCGGCTCGCTCGTCGTGTCCTGGCGCGAGGAGCACGCCCTCGGCGACGACGACGTCGCCCTGCTCGAGGGGTTCGCGGCGCAGGTGTCGCAGGCCCTGCAGCGCATCCGCGCCACGCAGGCCCAGCGCGAGGCCGCCCTCGCGACGCAGCGGCTGTCGGAGGCGCTGCAGCGCAGCCTGCTCACGGCGCCACCGCGCGTGCCCGGCCTGGAGATCGCCGTGCGGTACCAGCCCGCCGCGCAGGGCGCGCACGTCGGCGGCGACTGGTACGACGCCTTCGTGACGCGGGCCGGCTCGACGCTGCTCGTCATCGGCGACATCAGCGGCCACGACCGCACCGCCGCCGCGGCCATGGGCCAGGTGCGCAACCTGCTGCGCGGCATGGCCTGGGACAGCGACGACGAGCCGGCCGCCCTGCTGCGCCGCCTCGACGCCGCGGTGCAGGGCCTGTCGCTCGACGTCCTCGCGACGGCGCTGCTCGCCCGCGTCGAGCAGGACCCCGCCGACCCGGACGGCGGCCGCCGGCTGCGCTGGTCGAGCGCCGGCCACCTGCCGCCGGTGCTGCGCGAGCCGACGGGCGCGATCCGCGTCCTCGACGGCGGCGGCGACCTCCTTCTCGGCCTGGACGCCGCCACCGCGCGCACCGACCGCACCACGCCCCTCCCGCCGGGCAGCACGCTCGTGCTGTTCACCGACGGGCTCGTCGAGCGCCGCGACAGCAGCCTCGACGTCGGGGTGCAGCGCGTCGTGGACGCCGTCGCCGCGCTCGGGGAGGCCGACGCCGAGGCCACCGCCGACGCCGTCGTCGAGGCGAGCGGCAGCACGAACGAGGACGACATCGCCGTCCTCGTCCTGCACGCCACCTGAGCCGGCCGCGCGGTGGCAGACTCCCGGGCGTGACCACGCCTCCCCGCCTCGAGATCGTGCGGACGGCGGTCCTGCGCGACTACCCGCTGCGGCTGTGGGCGGAGCAGCAGGAGCACACCGACTCGCTGCTGCGCGAGTTCCAGCTGCTGCTCGTCGGCGAGGAGTCCGGCGCCGAGGACCACGCGCCGCGCCGGCTCGTCGAGCTCGCCGACATGTTCACCACGCGGTACGGCTCGCTCATCGACGAGATCAACGCCGAGCGGCAGGACGCCGTCGACCGCGGCGAGGACCGCTGCGACAGCCGGGTGCCGCTGCCCACGGGCACGCCCGAGCTGCTCGACCAGCTGCGCACGGTGATGGCCGCCGTCGACGACTACTGCCGCTCGGGCGACCTGCTCGTGCTGCCGCGGCCGCCCCGGCTGCTCGCGCTGGCCGACTGGACCGACCGCGAGCTGCGGGCGCAGTACGAGGGCGCCGAGCCCACCCCCTGGCCGGGCCCCTTCTAGCCGTCACCGGACCGACACGGGAGCCGGGCCCCGCAGCGGGCAGGACGGGCGCGTCCGTCCACCGTCCGAGGAGGCCCCGTGCTGGACACCCTCGCCGACGCCGCCCCGCGGGTGGGCGTCGGGCTGGCGCTGCTCGTCGCGCTCGTGCTCGTCGGCCGCGCCCTCGGCGCGTACGTGCACCGGCGCTGGAGCCGGCTCGAGCGGCCGTCGTTCGCCGCCGTCATGAGCCGGGTGGTGCGCCTGGCCACCGGGCTCGTCGGCGTCCTCGTGGCGGTCACCGTCATCTTCCCGACGGTGAAGCCGGTCGACGTGCTGGGCAGCCTCGGCTTCTTCAGCATCGCGATCGGCTTCGCCTTCCGCGACATCCTCGAGAACCTGCTCGCCGGGATGCTCCTGCTCCTGCGCGCGCCGTTCCGCACCGGCGACGAGGTCGACGTCGAGGGCACCCGCGGCACCGTCGAGGAGGTCAACCTGCGCGAGACGGTGGTGCGCACCTACGACGGCCGGCGGGTGCTGCTGCCGAACGCCACCGTCTACAAGAACCCCCTCACCGTGCAGACCGGCTACCCGGCCGTGCGCACCGAGGCGGTGGTCGGCGTGGCCTACGAGAGCGACGTCGAGGCGGCCCGCGGCACCGCGCTGCAGGCCCTGCACGACTGCGAGCTCGTGCTCGACGACCCGGCGCCGCTCGTGCTCGTCGGCGAGCTGGGCACCAGCACGGTCGACCTGCAGCTGCTCTTCTGGTCCGGCTCCCGTCAGCGCGACGTGCGGCTGGCCCGCGACGAGGCGCTGGCCGCCGTCAAGGCCGCGCTCGACGACGCCGGCGTCGAGATGCCGGCCGACATCGTCGTGCTCCAGGGCACCCCGAGCCTTCGCGGCGCGCTGCGCGACGACGGCCTCGAGACCTCGCAGGCGGGCGGGGTGAGCGCCGCCGGGTGAGCGGCGTCACCGGTCCTGTGACAGGCCGGTGACGGTCAGCGCTCCGGTGCGCGACGGCTCGCACGAGCCCCCGCGGCGTCGGGGGTGTCGGCGGGGACGGGGGCGTCGGCGCTGGCTGCGGGTGCTCGTGGTCGGCCTGGCCGCCGCGGTGCTCGTGCCGGTGCTGTCCGGGGTCGCCGTCGCCGCCTGGTTGTGGGCCACCACCGACGTGCCGCCGCCCGGCAGCGTCCGCCCGCCGCAGGCCTCCGTGCTGCGCTACGCCGGCGGCGAGCAGCTCGCCCGGCTCGCCGTCGAGGACCGCACGAGCGTCGAGCTCGAGGACGTCTCGCTCGCCGCCCGCCGCGCCGTGCTCGCCGCCGAGGACCGCGACTTCTACGACAGCGGCGGCGTCTCCTGGACCGGGATGCTGCGCGCGGCGCTGGTCAACCTGCGCAGCGGCGAGATCGAGCAGGGCGGCTCGACCATCACCCAGCAGTACGCCCGCGCCGCGTTCCTCACCCAGGAGCGCACCTGGTCGCGCAAGGCCCGCGAGGTGGTGCTGGCGGCCAAGCTCGCCCGCGAGCGCAGCAAGGACGACGTCCTCGAGCGGTACCTCAACACGGTCTACTTCGGGCGCGGGGCGCACGGCATCCAGGCCGCCGCCCGCACCTTCTTCGGCGTCCCGGCGTCCGAGCTCACCGCCGCGCAGGGCGCGGTGCTGGCGGCACAGCTCGCGGCGCCGTCGGCGTACGACCCCGAGCGGGCCCCGGGCCAGGCGCTCGACCGGTTCGTCTACGTCGTGCGCGGCATGGCCGAGCAGGGCTGGCTCGAGGTGCCGGTCGAGGCCGTCGGCTACCCGGAGGTGCTGCCGCGCCGCGACGACCGCGGGACGTTCCGCGGCCCGCAGGGCTACCTCGTGCAGACGGCGCTCGACGAGCTCGAGGCGCTCGGCTTCCCGCAGGACGAGGTCGAGGTGGCCGGGCTGTCCGTCGAGACGACCTTCGACGCCAGCGCCCAGGCGGCCGCGGTGCGCGCCGTCGAGGAGGTCACCGGCACGCAGGTGCCGCCGCACGTCTACCGCGCGCTGGCCTCGGTCGAGCCGGGCAGCGGCCGCGTGCGCGCCCTCTACGGCGGGCGCGACCACCCGAGCCGTCCCCTCAACGCCGCGACGCAGGGCCGGGCGCTGGCCGGCAGCTCCTTCAAGACCTACGTGCTCGCCGCGGCCCTGAGCGACGGCATCCCCCTGCGCACCCGCTACGACGGCTCGTCGCCGCAGTCGTTCGGCGACTACGAGGTGAAGAACTACGGGCGGGGCGACGGCGCGCAGTACGGGCGCACCGACCTCGTCGAGGCGACGGCGCAGTCGGTCAACACCGTCTACGTGCCGCTCGGCCTCGACGTCGGCACGCAGCGCGTCGCCGAGGTCGCCCGGTCGCTCGGCATCACGTCCGACCTCGGCCGCGAGCAGGACCTGCCCAGCCTCTCGCTCGGCGTCAGCGCCGTGACGCCGCTGGAGCAGGCCGTCGCCTACGCCACGATCGCGGCCGGCGGGCTGCACGCGCCGCCGTACGTCGTCGAGCGGGTGCGCGGCCGCGACGGCGAGGTGCTCTACGAGGCCGCCCCGTCGCCCGAGCGCGTCCTCGACGAGGCCGTCGCCGCCGACGTCACCGCGGCGCTGCAGGAGGTCGTGGCCGACGGCACCGGCACCGCCGCCCGCCTGCCGGACCGCGCCGCGGCCGGCAAGACCGGCACCACCACCGACAACACCGCCGCGTGGTTCGTCGGGTACACGCCGCGGCTCGCCACGGCCGTCGCCCTCTACACCGAGCGCCAGGACCAGTCGCTGACCGGCATCGCCGGCGTCGCCGAGGTGACCGGCGGCTCGCTGCCGGCGCGCGTGTGGGGCGCCTACACCGCCGCGGTGACCAGCGGGCTCGAGCCGCTGCCCTTCCCCGAGCGCGCGGACGTCGGCGCCGAGCCGTCGCCCGCCACCACCACCGCCCCGCCGCAGCGGGACGAGCCGCGCCGTCCCGCGCGCGAGACCGCCCGCGAGGCCCCGGCGCCCGCACCGGCCGACGAGCCCCGCCAGGAGCCCGCCGAGCAGCCGGCCGAGGAGCCGGCGCCCGCGCCGGGCGGGGGCGAGGGACCGGCGCCGGCCGGCGAGCCGACCCGCGAGCCGACCCGGGAACCGACCGGCGAGCCGTCGGAGGACCCGGACCTGCTCCCGCTGCCCGAGGAGCCGGCACCGGAGCCGGAGCCC